>JBOFFB010000166.1:0-5979 GCA_051648385.1 Allobosea sp. | reverse complement strand
CACAGAAACAATAATCATGAGGGGGCGGACAATGTGTCAGCCAAAAAAGTGGTGGTGGGGCCTGTTGCCATTGGCTCTGCTCTGGGTTTTTGCCATGTGGCAGAAGGCAGGTCCGATTGCTGCCGATCTGAAGGCCAAGGCTGAGACCGCCGGCTCGGCAGTTGCAGGCATCACGCCTGGCATCGCCCCGCTTGCCGCCAAGGTTGCGGGACGCGACGTCAGCGTTGCAGGGGATGTCCGCGCCGCCGACGTCCAGTCCGGCACGTTGAAGGCCGTCGATGACCAGTTCGGCGTCCGCCGTGTCGATGGCGCGTTGAAAGTGGCCCAGGCCCAACGCCCATACACATGGGCCGCAACACGCGATGGCACCAAACTGACACTGACAGGGTTCGTGCCCGACAATACCACCAAGGCTGCAAATGCTGCTGCAGCCGCCCGCGCCTTCCCCGGCGCCCAGGTCGAAGATCAGCAGCGGATCGCCTTCGGCGCGCCGGCCGGCTTCACTGCTGCCGCCGCGCTTGGCCTCGCCGAAATCGGCAAGCTGTCCACTGGCAAGGCCACGCTGACCGACGGCAATTTCTGCTTCGAGGGGGCCGCTGCCACTTCTGACAGCTTCCTCGATGTGACACCGCGCGTTGCCTCGGCACCGCAAGGCTTCGCCCGCCAGGCCTGCGCGGTCACTCCGCCGACCGTGACTCCCTATGTCTGGTCTGCTGCGAAGGCTGCCACCGGCGCGATCACGCTGATGGGTCTTTATCCGTCTGACGCCGTCCGGGCCGACATCAACGCTGCCGCGCGCACTGCCGCTCCCGGCGCTGCTGTCACCGACAACATGAAGCCCGCCCTTGGTGCACCCGCTGCATTGATGGGCATGGTCACCGCCGGGATGGGCCAGCTTTCGCGCATGGTTGAAGGCACGGCCTCAATCGCGGGTAACGTCTACAATGTCGTCGGCCGCGGTCCAGCCACTTTCGAAGCCTGCACTGCACTTCGCAGCGGCGTGCCCGGCCAGCTTGCCCAAGGGTTCACCCTTGGCAATGCCGCCATCGAGTGTCCGCCGCCGCCAGCGCCACCACCTGCTCCAGCTCCTGTGGTTGCTCCGCTGGTTGTCGCGCCGCCACCACCGCCGCCACCACCGCCGCCGCCTCCTCCGCCACCGGCTGTTCTCAGCTGGACTGCGGTAAAGAATCCGGCCGGCGTCGTGCTGTCCGGCATGGCACCGAACGCAGCGGCGAAGGCGGCTGCGGCGTCGTCCGCATTGACCGCCACAACCGGTACAGTGACCGACAACGTGGCGGTTCAAGCCAATTTGGCGACCCCGCCTGAATACCCGGCGGCGACGAACTTCGCCTTGGGTCAGTTGGCCCTGCTGACCACCGGCCAGGCCTCTTTAAATGGTACGGCTCTGGTCGTCACCGGCAATGCGCCAAGTGCTGCCGTCAAGGCCGCGGTCGATGCTGCACTGGCAGGCAATTTGCCAGGTGGCATGCGCCTTGCCCGTACCGACATCACTGCGCCTGCACCCATACCGCCTCCACCGGTTCCTCCAGCGCCGGTGGTTGTGGCACCCCCACCGCCACCACCTGCTCCCGTCAATCTCGTCTGGGCGGCCGCAAAGGACAACGCTGGAATCACGCTGACGGGTCTTGTGCCATCAGCTGAAGCCCGTGCTGTTGTTGTTACCGCTGCCCGCGCGGCGACCACAGGCGCTGTTGTCGACAGAATGACCGTTCAGGGAAATCTCGCAACGCCGCCGGCTTATGCTGCGGCAACGGATTTCGCGTTGACCCAGCTTGGTCGCCTCAGCGTCGGTCAGGCCAGCATCGCCGGCCCAGCCATGACAGTGACCGGGATTGCGCCGACGCCGGCTGCCAAGCGCACTTTTGATCTGGCCATGACAGGCACGCTTCCGGGCGGAGCGCGTCTTGCACAGGGCAACGTCGTGTTGCGGCCCTACTTCATGGAAGCCCAGTCCGACAGGTCCGGCCTTGTGCTGACCGGCTATGTGCCGGATCAGGCCAGCAAGACCGAACTGGTCTCCGCGGCGGAAGCCGCTGGTTTTCGCGGCAAAATCCGTGATGAACTGGAGATCGTTGGTGGTGCACCTGCCAATTTTGATGGTGCCGCCCGCACGGCATTGGCCAACCTGCTCAGGCTCGATCTTGGTACGGTACGTGTCGATGACCAGACCATCACTGTGCAAGGCATGACCTGCCGCGATGTGATCAAGCAGGAGGTCGAAACCGGCTCGCGTGCGGGCCTGCCCACCGGCTTCGTCGGTTCGGGCCAGGTCAGCATCCGCCAGACGGGTTGCACCAACTGCCAGCTCGAACTGGACAGTGCCACCAAGGGCCGGAACATCCTGTTCCAGCAGAGCAAGTCCGATCTCGCCACCGATGCCGGTACCAAGGCTGTGGTCGACGATGTCGCGCGCGTCCTGCAGGCCTGTCCGACCGCCCGCATTGCGGTCGAAGGACACACCAACTTCGATGGCGAACGCCGCGGTTATCCGAACAAGCCTTTGTCGGAATCCCGCGCCAAGGCCGTCATCGATGCGCTGGTTGCGCGTGGTCTGAGCTTAAACCGCTTCACGCCGGTTGGTTTTGGTCCCGAGAAGCCGCTGATCCCGCATGGGACGGCGATTGCCCGGGAACAGAACCGCCGCGTGCAGTTCACCATTGTCAATCCGTGATTGAGGGGGAACGATCGTGTATTACCTGATCTCCCAATTTGGCTGGTATCTTCTGGCCGCGTTCATCATCGGCCTCCTCACGGGCTGGTTGACCTGCAACCGTGAACGGCGCCAGTGGGGCTGGCTCCCGGTCGGCCTTCTGGTCGCGCTGGTTGCCCTGCTGCTGACATGGTTCCGCGTCGTCAACGGCGTTCCGGCGCTGTGGATCGAGACGGCGCTGCTGATGTTTGCCCTGTTCCTGCTGGGCTGCTGCATCGGCTGCTTCTTCAAGCAGGCCTTTTCCGGCGAACAGCCGGGCGGCGTGCGGGAGTGGCACAAGGACATCGGTGGTGCGGCACCTGTCGCAGCAGCCGCAGCTGTCGCGGCGGCTGCAATACCGAAGCCTGCGCCTGCAGCGGTGGTGATCACACCCAAGCCGCAGCCGCCTGCACCCAAGCCGCCGGAACAAGAAATGGTGCCGACCGCGCCACCAAAGGCTGCAGAGTCTGCCCCGGCACCGATGCCTGCCGAGCCCGACACCATGGCAAAGGTCGAAGGCGAGGATATGATCGCTGGCAAGCGCCCGCTCGGGCTGACGGCCGCTCGTGGCGGCAAGCCTGATGACCTCAAGCTGATCCGGGGCATCGGCAAGCAGAACGAGGGCCGCCTGCATGGCCTTGGTATCTGGCACTTCGACCAGATCGCCCAGTGGACCAAGGACAATGCCCTCTGGGTCGGCTCTTATCTCGCCTTCCCGGGCCGTATTGATCGCGAAGAGTGGGTGGCCCAGGCCAAGGATTTGGCAGCTGGCAGGGAGACGGCCTTTGCCGCACGCGTCAAGCGCGGCGAGGTCGCCACCTCGAAGGATGACGGCTCGCTCGGCCAATCCAATGTTTCCAGCATGACCGACGATGGTCTCGAAGGCGATCGCCCAAAGAATCCCCCGTCAGGTACACGTGGCGGCAAGGCCGACGATCTCTAGTTGATCAACGGTGTTCTTCGCGCGATCGAACTCAAGCTGCATCATCCCGGCGTCTGGCATTTCGACCAGATCGCCGTGATGAATGATGAAAAGCTCAAGTTCGTGCCGCACTTCGTCGGCTTGGTCTGCGCCATCAGGTACAAACGCCTGGGTTCAGGTCCGGGCGTTTTGCTTTTGTCGGGTGCGACCTACGGCGCTCGCCGTGCCGCCGTCAGCACTGTCGACGCTAGAGCATTGCGCACAAAAGTGGGTGCCGGTTTTGTGAGAGCGCCATGATCTAGTGCCGCGCGTCATCCGCCAGCACGCAAAGCCGCGCGATCCGGCTGAGCACATCCTTGCCCGTCAGCAGCGGCGCGTGGCCTTGGCCTGCGACCGTGAAAGTTTCGCAGGCCGGATGCCGCGCTTTCATGGCGCGCAACGTCTCGTCAGACAGCAGGTCTGAGTTCGCACCGCGCAGAACCAGCATCGGAGCGTGTTTCAAGCCGTCAAAAAATGGCCAGAGCACCGGCAGCGGAGCTTCAAGGTCCAGCGCCTCGAGCGTCTTCATCAGCGCGGTGTCGTAGTCCGGCACCAGCCTGCCATTGTCATCTTTCCAGGTTCGGCGTGCATAGCCCAGCCATTCCGACCGATCGAGGATCGGAAATTGCGGGCCAAACACCTGTTTGAGGATATCTGCCGCCTCGTGCCAGGTGCGCGGCGCGGGCAGCTTGCCGACATAGCCGCGAATGCGGATCAGCCCCTGCGCGTCCAGCACCGGGCCGATGTCGTTCAGCACCACGCCCTTGATGAAGGTCGGTCGCACCGGGGCCATCGACATGGTGATTAACCCCCCACGCGAGGTGCCAACAAAAACGGCTTCGTGGATGCCGGTCGCAGCCAGCACCTGCAACACGTCATCAAGCTCGATCTTGATGTCGTAGTTCGTCCACGTCTTGTCGTATTCCGAGCGTCCGCGACCGCGATAATCAAGTGCGATCACCCTGCGCGGGCGTTTCGGGTCACCGGACAGCGACAGCGCGAGTTCATGGAAGTCGGCGCTGTTTCTGGCGAGGCCAGGCAGGCAGACAACCGGGAGGAGCTCGCCCGCTGTGCCATAGTCGCGCACATGTAGCTTCAGCCCGTCGCGGGCGCTGATGAAGTGGCTGCGATAGTCGAGAGTGTGCGTCATGCTGTCATCGTCCCGGGGTCTTCGATCATGACCAGGAGGGATAATGCCCCACACCGGGCCGTCAAGGCGTGACGTCATTCATTGGGCAAAAGGTGCTCGACGTTTGGTCGCTCGGCCTCGGGCGCACGCGCAGTCTCGATTGTTGTGCGCCGCACTCCGCGTTGCAGATCCTCGCCGATCAAAAGCGGTCCGTCCGCACCAAGGCGTGCCCGGTAGACCTGCAGATTCTCCATCACGCGTTGCACATAGTTGCGCGTTTCGGTGAACGGGATGCGTTCGACCCAGTCGATGGCATCAACGGTCGGGTCACGTGGGTCGCCATAGGCCTCGATCCAGTCGCGCACATTGCCGGAGCCGGCATTGTAGGCGGCAAAGGTCAGCACATATGAGCCGCGCCATTCCGCAATCAGATCGGCGAGATGCGCCGCGCCGAGCTTGGCATTGTAAGCCGCGTCCGAGGTCAGGCGGCTGGCATCGAAGCTGGTCTTGATGCGCCGGGCGGTCTCGCGTGCCGTGGGCAGCATCATCTGCATCAGCCCGCGCGCGCCGGCATGGGACACGGCCTTGGGGTCGAAGGCGCTTTCCTGCCGGGCGATGGCGAAGACCATGGCACGCTCCACCGCGCTCTCGAAGGCTGGCATGCCATTCGTGGGGTATGCGGCATGGTCAAGCGGCATGCCGCGCTGTACGGCAGTCTTGCCGAGGCTGACGAGATGCCGTGCATCGCCCACGCGGGTCGCAATGGTGGCGAGCCGGTCCAGAACCGCCGGATCATCAAGATGGCGCACAAGCTCCATGATCAGGCTTCGCGTCAGCGACGGTTGGTCTGCAGCTTCCAGCGCTTCGATGAGGGCGACGGACTGGTGCGGCATTGCGCTGCTTGTACTGGCAGGCACCACACGCAGCGGCATATCAGCAAGGCCAAGCCCTGCCCGAGCGATCTGGCCATAATAGGCGATGTGCTGGCTGGCAGCGGCATTGAAGTGTTGCCGCGCAGCCTCGTGATCGCTTGCAGCCTCTGCCGCGCGACCCCGCCAGAAGGCCGTGCGGGCCAGCGATATCGGCGTTTCGGCCTGCTTCGCGGCAGCCTCGAAATGTCCGGCGGCCTTGAGTGGATCATTGAGAAAACGCAAAGCGATCCAGCCGGCATGCCACTCT
>JBOFFB010000165.1:0-5392 GCA_051648385.1 Allobosea sp. | reverse complement strand
AACTCCGGCGCAATCATCAGAGCGGACGGCGTCGACAAGCCGCGCATGATACGGCTCCTGATCGCCTCGACATCGATGGCCTTGTAGAAGGCCTTGCGAACCCGCACGTCCTTGAAGGGGTTTTTGCCCTTGACGTCGGATTCGAGCAGCTCATCCCGCGACTGGTCGAAGCCGAGAAAGATTGTTCTGAGTTCCGGGCCGGTCAGAACGTGGGCCTGAGCCGATGCGTTGACGCGCGGAATATCCTGCACGGAGACGGGCTCGATGATGTCGACTTCGCCGGATAGCAGGGCCGCGACGCGGGTCGCATCCGAGCTGATCGGCGTGAAGATCACGTCCGTCAGATTGTGCTCTGGCTTGCCCCACCAGTCCGCGCGTGGCTTGAACAAAGTCCGGACGCCGGGCTGGTGGCTTTCGATCCTGAATGGGCCTGTTCCATTGGCATTCAGCGCAGCAAAGCCAGGTGTCGCTGCGGACGCAGGCGTAGGGGCGACGGCGTTGTTCGCCTCGGCCCACGTCTTGGACATGATGTACCAAGTATCCCACTGGGCGATCAAAATGGGGTTGGGTGCGGTCAGGATGACATCTACCGTGTGATCGTCGACCTTCACAAACTTCGCATCATTTGGAATACGGGTGCTGAAATTCGATCCATTCGCGCGCACGCGCTCGGCGGAGAAGAGCACGTCGTTTGCGGTGAAGGCTTCGCCATTGGCGAATGTCACGCCCTTGCGCAGGTGGAACCGCCAACGCGTCGGTTCGACGATCTCCCACCGCTCGGCGAGGCCCGGGATGATCGCAAGATCCTTGCCGCGCCGGGTCAGACCTTCATAGACGTTGCCCAGGTGCGCGATCGCGGTGACTTCGGTGAGAGTGTAGGGATCAAGCGACTTGAGGTCGCCCTTGTTCGCATAGCGCAGCGTCTTGGCTGAGGCCTCCGCACCCAATAGGGCAAGACCTGCCACGACGGCCCAGATCAGACGATGAATAAGCATGATACCATCCTCGCTGATCCTGAATGACTCCGCAGGACTGACGAACCCGTTAATGGCGCTGGCCGATATCCGTCGCACCAAGTGGCTGCGCATCCCAGGCCAAAGCTTGATTGTCGTCTTGCTCGTGAGGCCTGCTGCTTTCAGGGTTAGTGCCTCGAGCGAACGCGGTGCGGATTATTCGACTTGCAACGCCCGCTGGAACGGGCTTGGATCCCGACCAGAGAGAGGCAGTGAATGCAACGGCAGGTCATTGAGGTTCCGGTCATTTCGGAAGCGATCCGTCGGCTTGGTGCGCCAACGTCCGCGCTTGTGCGAGCTGGTGACCTTCTGTTCACCTGCGGCATGCCGCCGCTCGATCTGCGCACAGGCGACATCGTCAACGGCGACATTGCAATCCAGACACGAGCTGCACTCGATGCTCTCGATGCGACGCTGACATTCGGCGGTTCGTCACTTGCGGATATTGTCAAGGCCACGGTGTTTGTTACCGATCCGGCCCTAATGGCTGATGTAAACGCGGTCTATCGCGAGCGATTCCCCGAGGGGTTTCCGGCCCGCACCAGTGCCGCGATCAAGCCGTGGCGGCTCCCCTTCGACATTGAGATCGAATGTGTCGCCACCCTGCGTTGACCTTGCAGTGACGTGCCGGTGTGTCGCCGCGCATTCGCCCGAGAACCCGTGCCGCTGTCATGACGTCAGCGAGCCACTCCCCATGCGAGGATACAATCCATGACGCAGATCCTTTTCCGCAATTTCGGACTGCTCGATCCGGCAATCAGCGAGACGGTGGTCGGCGGCTACGAGTTGCTTGTCGAGGGCGACCGGATCAAGGAACTGTCAGACAAGCCGATCAAGGCCGCCAAGGCGACAGTGGTCAACTGCGGCAAGCGCACGTTGATGCCTGGTCTTGTCGACTGCCATGTGCATGTCATCGCGACGATGGTGAACATCGGTCAGAACGCGCTGGTGCCGGATGCGCTCATCGCCTACCGAGCCGCGCGCATCATGAAGGGCATGCTTGATCGCGGCTTCACCACCGTGCGGGATCTGGGCGGAGCGACCTATCCGCTCGTCGAGGCGCAGGAGCAGGGCCTCATCGAGGCGCCGCGCCTGATCATTCCTGGCAAGGCCCTGTCGCAGACCGGGGGGCACGGCGACTCACGCTCTCGCTATGACCGGCGCGATCCGGAGACCTGGACCCGTACGCTGGGGTCGCTCGGCCGCATCGCCGACGGGGTCGCAGCCGTGCGCCAAGCCTGCCGCGAGGAGATCAAGCAGGGCGCGCATTTCATCAAGATCATGGCCAATGGCGGCGTCGCCTCACCGAATGATCCGATCCATTTTCTGGGCTATTCGCGAGAAGAAATAGTCGCTGCCGTCGAAGAGGCCGCAAACGCCGGCACCTATGTCGCTGCGCATCTCTACACCGACGATGCCATTCTGCGCGCGGTGGAGTGCGGTGTTCACAGTCTTGAACACTGCAATCTTATCCAGTCCAAGACGGCCAAATACGCAGCCGGCAAGGGCGCCATTGCCTGTCCGACACTCGTCACTTACGAATATCTCGGCGTCGAAGGCCCTTCGCTGGGGCTCGATCCGGTGTCAGTGGCGAAGGTTGATACAGTGCGCGTGGCCGGAATCAAGTCACTGGAGATCATGCACAAGGCTGGATTGACCATGGCTTTCGGCTCGGACCTGCTGGGCGAGATGCATCGGCACCAGTCCGAGGAGTTCGTCATCCGCGGTCGCGTGTTGCCAGCGATCGAGGTGATCCGCTCAGCGACGATGCATGCCGCGAAGCTTTGCCGCAGGGAGGGGAAGATCGGCACGCTGCAGGCGGGCGCCTTTGCCGATGCCGTGCTGGTCAATGGCAACCCGCTGAAGGATCTCTCGCTGCTGACCAAGCAGGGCGCTCATCTGGACGTGATCATGCAGGCTGGGCGGATGCACAAGAATACGTTGAACTGAGGAGCTGAGGCTAATGGGGAGCCCAGTTGGATGATCGTGGATGGGCGCATCCTGGGGCGCGTAGCACTCTATGGTACTGCGTACCTGACACTTGGCTTCATCCTGCTCCCGCTGATCTTCGTGACTTGGCTGGCTTTTTTTGCGCAGGAGATCCCGTCGTTTCCGCCGGAAGGCTATTCGTTGAAATGGTTCGGCGCGATTGCCGACAACCGCAACTTCGTGAACGGCTTTGTCACGAGCCTGCAGGTCGCCGTAGCGGCGACCCTGTTCGGTCTGGCAGTCGGTGTGCCGGCCAGCCTGATCCTGGCACGGCAGAGCTTCTTCGGCAGCGCCGCCATCAGCCAGCTCCTGCTGCTGCCTATCGTGGTGCCGGGGATCGTACTGGGCACGTCCATTTATGTCTTCCAGATCGAAACCGAGATCGCCACGGGCCTGCCGGTGCTCGGCTCGCTGGGCGGGCTGATCGCCGGCCATGCGCTCTTGGTCATTCCATGGACCGTGCGGCTCGTTACGGCGAGCCTCGCCGGGCTTGATCGCGCGGCCGAGGAGGCCGCACAGAGCCTTGGCGCGGATCAGTGGGTCACCTTCCGTCGGATCACGCTGCCGGCGATCCGGCCGGGCCTCGTCGCTGCCGCGCTTTTCGGCTTTGTGACGTCGTTCGGCAATCTTGAAATGAGCCTGTTTCTTGTCGGGCCGGGCCGCACCACGTTGCCGATTGCGATCCTTCAGTATCTTGAATGGAAGATCGACCCGACGGTGGCGGCGGTCTCGGTCTTGCAGATCGTTCTCATCGCGGCGGCGATGATCATCACTGACCGCTATGTGAAACTCGCCCGGGTCGTCTGAATCATGGCCTCCCTCACCCTCGACAGATTGACCAAGCGGTACGGCGACAATGCCGTGGTGACATCCGTGTCGCTTGCCGTGCGCGACGGCGAGTTCCTCGTACTGCTGGGACCTTCGGGCTGCGGCAAGACGACGACACTGCGCATGATCGCCGGCTTCGTGCCGCCGAGCGACGGGACGATCCGGATCGGTGACAGGCTGGTGACTGACCTGCCGCCTTGGAAGCGCAATGCCGGGCTTGTTTTCCAGAGCTATGCCTTGTTTCCGCACATGACGGTTGCCCAGAATATCGCGTTCGGACTCGAGATGCGCAGGACCGACAGGTCCGAGATCGCGCCGCGCGTGGCGGAGGTGCTGCGTCTGGTGCGGCTTGAAGGTTATGGCGAGCGATATCCGCGACAGCTTTCCGGGGGGCAGCAGCAGCGCGTGGCGCTGGCGCGGGCGCTCGTCATCCGTCCCGATGTGCTACTGCTCGACGAACCGCTCTCGAACCTGGACGCAAAACTGCGTCTCGAGGTTCGGCTCGAGATTCGGGCGCTGCAGCAGCAACTCGGCTTGACCACAGTGATGGTGACGCACGACCAGGAGGAGGCTCTGACCATGGCCGACCGGCTCGTCGTGATGTCGGACGGGCGCGTACGGCAGGTCGGCAGTCAGGCAGCACTCTATGAGACGCCCGCTGATCTCTTCGTGGCCGATTTCGTCGGTCGGTCAACGATGATTGCCGGAACAGCCCATGCGCCCGGCGCCTTCACGTCCGATGGCGGGCTTCAATTGATGTGTCCGCCTGGTCCCGTATCCGGCCCTGCAACCGTGAGTTTGCGACCGGAGCGGCTCACGCTGGGCACGGCCGCGAACGGCCTCGACAACCACACGTCAGGGACCGTCACCTTCGTCTCCTACCTCGGCGGCATGCTCGACGTTCACGTGCGCCTCAACGATCGGGATCAGGTGGTCGTTCAGATTCCAAATCGCGGCGACGGTCTCGTGCCAGCTGTCGGCGACACAATAGAGGTCGGCTGGCCGGCCTCCGCCTGCCTTGTTTTTCCACGCAATGCGGTCTGAAATCGGCGGCGCTCCGCCGCTGGTCTGCAAATCAGAGGGAGAAATCCACATGCATGAATTTCGCAAGGGCATCGATCGTCGCACCGCATTGAAGGGCCTCGGGCTGGTTGCCGCCGGCGGCGTCATCCCGGTCGGAGCCACCTCGCGCGCGCTGGCCCAGGCGCCGGGCCGCGTCGTCGTCGGCACATGGGGCGGCGACTATGCGCGCCTCCTCACAAAGAACGTCGAGGAGCCGTACCTGAAGCCAAAGGGCTTCGAAGTGGTGCAGGACCAGGCGTCCGACGCGCCGCGTCGCGCAAAGATGGTGGCGGAACGGCGTCTGCCGCGCGGCACAGCCGATATCCAGGGCCTGTCAGCGGCGCAGATGTTCGAGATGGACGCCGCCGGGGTGGCTGAGAAGATCGACTATTCCCAGTTGAAGAACGCCGACAAGATCATCCCGATCGCCAGGTATCCCTATGGCGTCGGCCACATCATTTCGGGCAAGGTCGTCGTCTATAATCCCAAGCTCGTGACGC
>JBOFFB010000164.1:0-4317 GCA_051648385.1 Allobosea sp. | reverse complement strand
AGGCCGACGATGCACTGGCGCTGTCCGAGCAGACGGAGATCTGACGACCGGCCGCCGGTATCAAAGCGAGATCGGCGGCCACGACTTCAACCATAGCACTGTCCGCTTTAGCCCAGCAGCCTTGGCAAACGCCCCGACGCAACCGCCTATAGCATCATCGGAAGCCGCGAAAAGCCGACGTTCGATGTCTGCTCAACTCTCGATTGCCGACGGTGAAGTGGGTCGTCCGCCCCGCCTGCCCTGCGCCCTTTGCTGCCGGTGCCAGCGGTTGAAACTGATTCCAGTAAGCCGAAGTCCTCGTACTGACGATTAGTCGCGCCCTATGGCATCCTGGGCCTGCTTCCCACAGCAATCCATCAGCGTCCGGCACATCTCCGCATCTGCTGCTTCTTTGCGAGTGAGCCATCACCCATGGGGGCGCAAGCCTCATATCTTGGTTTGCATCATCGACACTGACGAACGATTTCACCGGGCGGTGATCGTCGCCATCATCGGACCAAGCGACCGGATACTCCGGTGTGGTCCCGATGGAGGTTCCCATGACCAAACCCTCTGGCAATAGCCCGATCCTTGACGTCAGCCGGACAGCGCTGCTGCTCGTCGATCCCTATAACGACTTTCTCGACCCGGCGGGCAAGATGTGGCCGATGGTCGCCGATGTCGCGACCTCGGTCGGGACTTTGGACAACCTGCGCAAGGCAACCGCTTCTGCGCGAGCGTCCGGCATGCAGATCGTCATCGTGCCGCATCACCGCTGGAGCCCGGGCGAACTGGATAACTGGGATCATCCCAGCCCCTACATGGAAGGCGGATACAAGCTTCAGCTCTTCGCCGCAGGTGAGTGGGGCGGTGAATGGCACCCTGATTTCGTTCCGCAGCCCGGCGACCTGATCGCAACCGAGCACTGGTGCAGCAGCGGCTTTGCCAACACCAATCTCGACACGCTGCTGAAGCAGAAGGGCATCACGCATGTCGTGCTGGTCGGCCTGATCGCGAACACCTGCATCGAGAGCACCGGAAAGTATGCGGTTGAGTTGGGATATCATGTCACGCTGGTGCGCGACGCGACGGCTGCGGCCAGCCACGATGCGATGCGATGCGCCCATGAGATCAATGGACCGACCTATGCGCATGCGGTGATCAACACCGCCGACCTGGTCGCTGCCCTTTCCGCGCACCGGTTCTGGCATCGGAAGGAGCGGGACAATGAACAGTGATATGGAGCGACCGACCGCATTAACCGCGCCGAATCAGTCGATCGAAGTCGGAGGCCGCACGCTGGCCTATCGTAGCTTCGGCAACGGACCTCACCTCGTCCTGTGCATCCGCCTTCGCGGCACGATGGACATGTGGGACCCGCTGTTCCTTGACCGGCTTGCCGAGAATTTCACCGTGACCGTCTTTGACTACTCCGGTTTCGGGTTCTCCACCGGCACGCCGAGCTACGCCAAGGCGGACATGGCGCGCGACGTCAACGATCTGGTCGAAGCCCTCGGGCTTGGCAAGGTCATCATCGGCGGCTGGTCGCTGGGCGGCTTCGCGGCGCAGGTGTTCGCGGCGACCCATCCGCACAAGGTCAGCCATGTGCTGGCGATCGCGACAATGCCGCCGGGATTGATGGTAAAGCCTTCGGAGGCGCTGTTCTTCGATGTCGCAACCAAACCGGCCTATACCACGGAAGACGAGTACATCCTGTTCTTCGAGCCTGCGTCTGCGAGAAGCCGCGCCCTTGGCGATGCGTCGATTGCCCGGATCGCCGCGCGCCGTGAGGTGATGGACTTTCCCACGCCGCCCGAAATTATGAATGCCGCCATGTGGGCGTCAAATGATCCGTCTACACCTTTTCCTGACCCTGATGGAGCATACTCGAAATTCTACCAGACGACCGGCATTCCCGTGCTCGCTCTCTGCGGTGACCATGATCTCGTCTTCCCGGTCGAGAACTGGCAGGCGCTCAACGATGTGTGGCCGACGCTGTTTGTCGTCACCTATCCTGAATGTGGCCATGGTCCGCAGCATCAATACCCGGACATGGCGGCAGACATGATCGCCAGTTTCGTGCGCAACACCTGAACTCTCGCCTTCATTGGGCGTTTAACTTCGCAACCAACACCTGAAAGGACAGACCCATGAAAATCCAGCGAAACGGCTCGGCCCATTGGCAGGGCGGACTGAAAGACGGCAAGGGCGCGGTCACCACCGCCAGCGGCGCGCTGACGAGCTATCCCTATGGCTTTGGCAGCAGGTTCGAAGGCGTCCCGGGCTCCAATCCCGAGGAATTGCTGGCCGCGGCCCATGCAGCCTGCTTCACCATGGCATTGACGCTGGTTCTGGCAGAGTCGGGTCTGACTGCCGAGACGCTCGACACCAAGGCTGTCGTGACACTGGAACAAGGCGATGGCGGCTATTTCATCCCGATGGTGGAACTGACACTGCGCGCCAGCATCCCGACTGCTGATGATGCGACGTTCCAGGCCGCAGCGGCGGTGGCGAAAGCCAATTGCCCGCTGTCGAAGGTCTTGAACGCCACGATCACGCTCGACGCCACGCTTGTCTGAGACTGCGTCAACGACGCTCTCGCTTGAAGTGACGCCATATCGGCTTCGTCGCCGCCTTTGCGGCACTCCTCACCATTCACGAAGGACACTGTCCAATGACCATTTTTCAAACCAGCGATGGCGCTGCCCTGTTCTTCAAGGACTGGGGCACCGGTCAGCCCGTTCTTTTCTCGCACGGCTGGCCGCTGACGGCCGATGCTTGGGATGGCCAGATGCAATTTCTCGGCGAGAATGGTTACCGGGTCATCGCGCACGATCGTCGCAGCCATGGCCGCTCGGCCCAGACATGGGATGGCAACCATATGGATCGTTACGCTGACGATCTCGCCGAGTTGATTGATCACCTCGACCTCCGGAATCTGATCATGGTCGGCCACTCGACCGGCGGCGGTGAGGTCGTGCGCTACATCGGTCGGCATGGCACAGACCGGGTCGCAAAGATCGTGCTGGTCGGCGCTGTGCCGCCGCTGATGGTCCAGACGGAGGCCAATCCCGGCGGGTTGCCACTCGCCGTCTTCGATGGCATCCGCAAGGGCGTGCGCGACAACCGGGCGCAGTTCTTCAAAGACCTTACAATCCCGTTCTACGGCTACAACCGCGATGGAGCGGTTGTCTCGGAAGCGGTCCGGGAGAGCTTTTGGCTGCAGGGAATGACCGGCGGCATTAAAGGCCAATACGATTGCATCCGGGAATTCTCCGAAGTGGATTACACAGAAGACCTCAAGAAGATCGACGTGCCTGCGCTCATCGTGCACGGCGACGACGATCAGATTGTTCCCATTGATGCCTCGGCCAGAATGGCGGCTTCGATCATTCCGGGTGCTGTCCTGAAGGTTTATGCTGGCGCTCCGCATGGACTTCCTACAACGCACCAGGACAGGTTCAACGACGACCTGCTCGCATTCTGCCGGGTGTGACCCTGGCGCTCATGTTTCGTGGCTGGCGGCTATGTCGTTACGTCTGCAAGGTTGTTCGGGGCCAAGCAGACATCGCTGCTGCCGCAATCTGCATCAGCTGCTCGCGCGACGCACCATCGCGAGCGAGCGTGGACATGCCCTGGATGACCGCCATGACGTGGCCAGCCAGCGCCGTGGCATTGGCTGTTGCCGGCAAGGTCCCGGCAGCGATGTCCATTTCAATCCGCGCACGCAAACGGGCTTCGATGCTTCGGCGGATTGTAGACAGTGCCTGCTGGACATCGCCTGCGGCTGCCGAACAGCTGATCGCCGAGCTCGCCAGCAGGCAGCCGGGCGGGGTATCTGCGCCAGTGAAGCCGACAGCCGAGGCTTTCAGCAGTCCCCACGCCGCGTCACGTGCGGTCGCAGCTTCATCGATGATGGTCGACGATGTGACCGGGCCGCTGACATAGAGCTCCACAGCGTCCAGAAACAGGCGCTTCTTGTCACCAAAGGCCGTGTAGATGCTGGGAGAGGTAATCCCCATCGCCGAAGTCAGATCGCTGAGGGATGTCGACTCATAGCCATGCTGCCAGAACAGCAGCATCGCCTGCCGGAGCGCGGCGTCGCGATCAAATGACAAGGGCCTGCCAACTTTGGCCCGTTGCGTTTCCGTCGTTTCCATATCGATTGGTATGAAACTGTTGACGTGGGTTGGCAAGCCCTCTAGCAGGCCGCTGAAGAAGTTGCGACCAGTTTCATTTTCTCGCGTTTTTGAGCAGCTTTCAGAGTTTTGGCGGTGGATTTTCCACCATCAGATGTCGAATTTCCCGCCATACTGGTCAAGATATTGATCATGCTGG
>JBOFFB010000163.1:0-1893 GCA_051648385.1 Allobosea sp. | reverse complement strand
ATGTTCAAGTGGGCCAACCTGCGCCTGTTCCCGTGGGCAGCCAAATGAGCAAGCTCTCCATTGAAGGCGTCGGCAAGCTGTTTCCCGCGCGGGGTGCCGCCGAGCCGACACAGGCCCTGACGCCGACCACGCTCAGCATCTCCGACAATGATTTCATCACCATCCTTGGGCCCTCAGGCTGCGGAAAATCAACTCTGCTGCGCATCGTGGCCGGTCTGGAAACGGCCTCGCAGGGCCGTGTGCTGCTCGATGGCCAGCCGGTCACCGGGCCGGGCGCCGACCGGGGCATGGTCTTCCAGAGCTACACGCTGTTTCCGTGGCTCAACATCATCGAGAATATCGCCTTCGGCCTGCGCGAGCGCGGTGTGCCGGAGCGCGAGCGGCTGGATGTTGCGCGCAAATGGGCTGAACGTGTCGGTCTCAAGGGCTTCGAAAACCACTTTCCCAAGCAGTTATCCGGCGGCATGCAGCAGCGCACGGCGATTGCCCGCGCGCTGGCCAATGATCCCAAGATCCTGCTGCTCGACGAGCCTTTCGGTGCGCTCGACAACCAGACCCGCGCCCTGATGCAGGAAATGCTGCTTGGCATCTGGGAACGCGAGCAGAAGACGGTGATGTTCGTCACCCACGATGTCGAGGAGGCCATCTTCATGGCCTCGCGCGTCGTGGTGATGAGCGCGCGTCCCGGCCGCATCAAGGCCGATATTGCGGTCGATCTGCCCCATCCGCGCCCCTACACGATCAAGACTTCCGCGGCGTTTGTGGCGCTGAAGGAGCGGCTGGTGGAAGAAATCCGGGTGGAGGTTGTCGGGGTGCATTGAGAGAGGTGTTCGCTGCGCTCACGACTCATGTTCTGGATTCCGGGTTCCATTCCGCTGGCGCTACATGGCCCCGGAAAAGCGCAGTGGAATTCGCGCATTTCCGGAACTCAGTAGCGAAGCGGATGAGAACCCGGAAGCCAGACAGTATTTTCGCCGAAGGCGTCTGCCCTACTGCAACCGGACCATTACGCTGTCGCTGGCCCCGCTGGCATCGATCACCGAAACTCGCGCAAAACCAGCACCTGCGGCCGACAGCGTTGCGTCCCGGCGTAATACACCTTGTGCCACCGGTGCGCCATCAATCAGCCATGTCAGCGGGGCCGTGCCGCCGAGCGCCTTGACGCTCAGAGCGCGGTCCTCGCCCGCCAGATCGACCACCGCGCCATCGGGCGGGAAGGCGATGCGCAGGGCAGGGCGGGCGGAGGCACTCATCGTCTTGGCGATGTCGCGGCGCAAGTGCCTCAGCGGCGCAGGCAGCGTTGAATTGCGCGCGGCTATCGCATCGCGCGGCGCTGGCGTCACATCCGGTTCCATGCCAATGCGGGCGAAGGCATCGAACAGGATCGGGGCCGCCACCTGCCGCGCCACGAGCCCCGGCACCGAGGCATTGTCAGGCCGCCCGACCCAGACCGCGATGGTGTGGCGGCGGTCATAGCCGATGGCCCAGGCGTCGCGGTAGCCATAGGACGTGCCGGTCTTGTAGGCGATGCGGCCATTCAGGGCATTGGCGGGCGCGGGCGCGCCGCGCAGCACGTCGCCAACATACCAGCTGGCCAGCGGGTCTGTCAGGCGGCGCTCGTCGGCGAGCGGCGCGCCATCCTCGCGCCAATCCAGCGCCAGCGTTTCGCCGCCACGCGCCAGCCCGGCATAGAGCTTGGCGAGGTCTGTCAGCCTGATGCCGACACCGCCCAGCCCGATGGCAAGGCCAGGCTGGCCATCCTTCGGCAGTACCATTGCCGCACCGGCGCCGCCAAGGCGGCTGAGCAGCCGCTGTGGGCCGACCTCGGCCAACAGTTCGATGGCGGGCAGGTTGAGCGATTGCTGCAAGGCAGTGCGGGCGCTGACATTGCCC
>JBOFFB010000162.1:0-9129 GCA_051648385.1 Allobosea sp. | reverse complement strand
CGGAGGCCCGCGATATCGTAGCCGAGTTCACCGAGCAAGCGCAGCGCCGCCGGGTGCGGTGCCTCAGCGGGCCTCGAGCCAGCGGACACCGCTTTGAACCGGCCCTTGCCCTCGCGGTTGATCAGCGCTTCGGCCATCAGCGAGCGGGCTGAATTGGCAGTACACAGGACCAGCACCTGGTAAGGCTTCTCAACCACGACAGGCTGCCTGACGACCGGCACAAGTGAGGAAACAGCGGAACGGTTCTGACCGACCGAGAACGCGGTAGCGAGATGTTCCGTCAATGCTGCACAGGCCTGCAGATCAAGAGCAAAAATGACCAGCCGCCCATCACGCCGCGAACGGATGAGCCCGGCCTTTTCCAGCAGAGCCAGATGCGTCGACATGGTGTTGTGCGGCACCGCCACCAGTCGGGCTATGTCACCAGCGGGCAGGCCAAACGGCTGGTAGCGTGCCAGCAGCCGCACCACCGCCAAGCGTGAGCCTTGCGCCAACGCGGCGAGTTGTTCCACCATCCGGTCCGGGTCAGGTGATGCGATCAGATTGCCCATGGCCATTTTGTTCCGCGATCAGTCCTTGCGGCCCTGATCCTTGCCGATCATGTCTATCTTCGCCTGCAGCGTCACCTTGTCGAGTTCTCGCACCGGCAATGCGGTGAAGATCGAGACCCGGTTGTTGAGCATGCGGTAAGCATCGGCGAAGGCCAACGCGCGCTGCGTGTCATCGCCTTCAAATGCAGCCGGATCGGGCAATGGCCAGTGCGCGCTCATCGGCTGGCCAGGCCAGTATGGACACTCTTCCTTCGCGGCGTCATCGCAGACGGTGAAGACGAAATCGAGGTCAGGCGCGCCAGGCCGAGCGAACTCGTCCCAGTTTTTCGAGCGAAAGCCGCTGGTGTCATAGTTCAGCCGCTTCAGCAGATTGATGGTGAATGGGTTAACCTCGCCTTTGGGGTGACTGCCGGCGCTGAAGCCCTTGAACTTGCCAAGCGCGACGCGACTGATAATCGCCTCCGCCATGATCGATCGGGCGGAGTTGCCGGTGCAGAGAAACAGGACATTGAATGGCCGAGGTTCCATCGAAAGCGCCTTTCGTTAATTCGACAACTCTCGACGTAATGATGTTGCGTGACAGACGCGTGACGGTTGTTCGCTCACGCGGCAGATGATGTTGACGTCGCCGTCTTCGGCAATGCCTGCGTTGCCAGCCAGCAGCTTGCAAGCATGGCCCCTGACCCGATCAGGCAGGCACTGATGCCGCCCCATTGGTAGAGCAGGCCCGACAACAGCGTGCCGGTGAAGCGCCCGGCAGCATTGGCGGCGTAGTAGAAGCCGACATCCTCGGCGGCCTTTTCCGAGCCAGCATAGGCAAGGATCAGATACGAATGCACCGATGAGTTAACCGCGAAAATCACTCCGAACAGACAGAGCCCAGCCACAAGAAAGATGTCAGGGCGCGGTGGGCCAAATGCCAGCAAGGCGGCAAGCGCGAACGGCACGAGCATCAGCATGAGCGACCAAAGCTGCGCTGCAGGCACCTCGGAGGACAACCCGTCAGTGCTGCGCTTGATCACAGCCGGGGCTGCGGCCTGCACCATGCCGTAGCCGATGGTCCAGATGGCGAGGAAGGCACCCACCATCGGGAAGGTCCAGCCATTGGCATAAAGAAACACCGGTACACCGACAACGAACCAGACATCGCGCGCGCCGAACAGGCCGATGCGGGCGAGTGCGAGAAGGTTCACGCCGTGGTTCTTGCCGAACAATTCCTTGACCGATTTACTGGGCTTGGACTTTCCCTTGAGCGCAGGCAGCGACAGCACAACGCCGCCGAGCACCAGCGCCAGCGCCCCCGACATCAGCCAAAGTGCCAACGAGAAGCCGAACGCTTCGAGCAGCACACCGCCTAAAAAGAAGCCGAAACCCTTCATGGCGTTCTTCGAGCCCGTGAACCAGGCGACCCATTTGAACAGACGCCCTTGTCCGTCGCCCTTGGCCTCCGCTTCCGTCAGCTTGATCGCTGATTTGGAGGCCGTCTTGGTCAGGTCCTTGGCGACGCCGCAGATACCTTGCGCCAGCACGACCCAGGTCACGAGAAGCGCCGCCTCCCAGCCGGGGTTAATGGCGGACAGGATCAGGAAGCCGATGATCTGCGTCGACAGCCCCACGATCAGCATGCGCTTGATGCCGTGCTTCGAGGCCAGCCAACCGCCCACCATGTTGGCGAGGATGCCGGCAGCTTCATAGAGCAAGAAAAGGAAAGCCAGTGTAAACGGCGAATATCCAAGCTTGAAGAAGGTGAACAGCACCAGCATGCGCAGCGCGCCGTCTGTCAGCGTGAAGCCCCAATAGGCCGCTGTGACGATGGCGTAATTGCGCAGGCCCGCAGCTGATGAAGGGGCAGCGGCGCTCATGTTCTGACCACGTTCATGCCATGACCCCTTGCATCTCAGAGCCCCTGCGCATCGAGATGGCAAGCCAGATCGACCATGCGGCAGGCGTAGCCCATTTCGTTGTCGTACCAGGCGTAGACCTTGAGCATCGTGCCGTCGGTCACAAGCGTCGAAAGCCCGTCGATGATCGCCGAGCGGGTGTCGCCCTGATAGTCGATGGAGACCAAAGGCTTGGCCTCGAAACCCAGAATCCCGGCAAGCGGCCCGGCTTCCGCAACCTTGAAAAGATCGTTGACCTCGTCTGCCGTCACGGGCCGTGCCATCTCGAACACGCAGTCGGTCAGCGAGGCGTTCAGCACCGGCGCACGCACGGCGTGGCCGTCGAGCTTGCCCTTGAGTTCGGGGTAGATCAGTCCGATGGCGGTGGCGCTGCCGGTCGTGGTGGGTTGAAGCGACAGCATCGCCGAGCGTGCCCGGCGCAAGTCCTTGTGCGGCGCATCGACCACGACATTGGTGTTGGTCGGATCATGGATGGTGGTGATCTGGCCATGGCGGATGCCGATCGCTTCGTGCAGCACCTTGACCACGGGCGCGAGGCAGTTGGTCGTGCACGATGCAGCGGTGACGATGTCGTGCTTGACCGCCTCATAGAGATGGTCATTGATGCCGACCACGATGTTGAGCACGCCATCAACTTTGACAGGCGCGGCAACGATAACACGCTTCGCGCCACGTTCGAGATGCCCTTCCAGTGTCTTTCGGTCGAGGAACTTGCCGGTGCATTCCAGCACGAGATCAACGCCCAGATCGCCCCATGGAATATCCGCGCCGACCTTATGTTCGCTGAAAGCCAGTCGCTTGCCATTGATGACAATCGCATCAGTATCATTTGACGCGATTTCTGCCCGCCAGCGACCCTGCATCGAGTCAAACTCGAGCAGGTGCGCAGTAGCCGCAGCTCCGCCCTTGATCTCGTTCAGATGTACAACATCCAGGCGGTTGCCCCTGCGCGGATCATCACCGGGCCGATGCGCAGCGCCCATGGCAGCTCTCAGCGCCAGCCGCCCGATCCGGCCCATGCCGTTGATGCCAACCTTCATCGCGATATCTCCATATACGTCGACGCGTATGTGGCTCAAGATATGACAGCGTGATGACGATTGGCACACTCCATCTGAGGAGCACTTGCGATATCCCGCTCCTCGGACAAGGACCGGGTAGCGTCGATGCGGCTATGGCATGACGTCACTTGGAAACAGGGCTAAACTGACGCAACTTCTCGCGATGGCGGTTCAAATTACTTGATTGAAATGCTTGCAGCCTTCGACGGATCGAGCGTGTCGGACGGCTTTATTGTACCATGATTGGCGAGCACGAACGCCACCACTGCGAGCTTCTGGTTGTCGTCAAGAATCGTTGGGTCGTTGAACGGCATCAACTGCATGTAGTCGATCAGGCCTTGTGCTGTGACAAATTTCGTCGCGATCAATGCGCCTTGCCCCCAGATAGGCGTCTGAAAACCGGCACCACGTTTGCCGTCCTCGCCATGGCAGAGTTGGCAGGTCTCCATATAATGGCCTCGGCCCTCGGTGACCTGTTTTGATTCCTGGGAGGCGACTGCCCTGGTCAAGGCAAGGCCGCTCAGCGCGGCCAGGGCGATACCACCGACAACGGTGAGAGTGGACAACAAGTGCATGCGATTGACCAGAAGTGTTGCAGCAGCGTGAAACAGCGCCGCAGGTTGTTGCAGAGTGGAACAAGGTGGTCGGGATTGTGTCCCGACCACCTGTCACGATGTGGTCAGACCACCTGGATCCTGAACTTCGGGATCGACCAATTGGCCATGCCAAGGTTGTTCAGCGGGATTTGCTCCGGCTGGGTGACGCCGGCGTTGTCCGTCGTCCGCGTCTCGATGACGTGCTCTCCTGCCGCTGCATCCCATGGGAAATTGAAGCGCACCCAGGTATACTTGCCGAGGTTTGGCTGCTCGATTGCCGCCCGCTGCCAGGGACCGCCATCAATGCGGTACTCGACCGCATTCACGCCGTGCTGAGGCGCCCAGGCGTAGCCACGCATGGTCTGGCGACCATTGCTGAGTTTGGGCAGCTCACCTTTCTTCAACGGATAGTTGACAGGGACAGAAGGCGACTTGTCGAGAACCAGCGGCACCGTGAGCGTCGACTTCGGCGGCATCCAGGTCACCATCGGTCCCTTGATGTCGGCAGGCGTGATACCGGGCAGGAACTCATCGGCATTGGCGTCAAATACCGGCGCCGAGTAGCTTGGCCCGATATACACCTCGCCCTTTGTGTTGAGCCGCGACCAGATGCGCTTGTCGCTGACCCGGATTTCAGTGACCCACTTGATCGAGGCGGTGCCGCCCCAGCCGGGCACGACGATGCGCACCGGTGCGCCGTGATCGGGCGTCAACGGATTGCCATTCATTGCATAGCAGATGCCAATATCGTCTGCCCGCGCCGCAACCTCCGAGTAAGGCATCGGGCGGCCCATGTCGTTGCCATCCACGCCAGACCAGAACAGCACGGTTACTGCGCCCGGCTTGATGCCGGCACGGGAGAAGATCTCGCTCATCGGCACATACTGCCATTCAGCCTGGCCGACCGCGCCCATGACCCAGTTGCCGCCGGCGACTTGCTGGCCTGTGAACCCGCCCTGTTCCCAGAATAGCGTGCGCCCGTTGCCGTGGCATTCCATCGTCGCGATGATCGAGCGCGACTTCATCTTGAGCAGATCGTTGTACCCAATCTCGAAAGGCCGTTCGACTGACGAGCCGTGAACCTTGAGCTTCCAGTTCTCCCGCTGGAGGACAGTCTTGTCGTCCGCGCGTGGCGTCGGGTAGTGATTGCGGACATAAAACTCTTCGATTGGCGTCATGTAGGTCGTCCAGTCCCAGTAATTACCGGAACGCACCGTCGCACCAATGTTCAGCACACGGCTGTCGTCCTTGACCAGGATCGATCGCCGGGGCGCAGCCGGAGCGGCTGCGGGCGCTGCAGGGGTTGCTGGTGCCTGCGCGAGCGCTGGTGTTGCAGCAGCCACGCCGAACGCGGCGGCAGAGACGAACAGACTGCGCCGATCAAGGTTGGTTCCGTCGCGCAAGACGCGTTGAACGGTATCGGCGTCTTCCGCCAAATGACGTTTGTTTCCCATGGCATCCCTCCGGATGATTTTTTTATCGGGATAGGACCACTCCGCACCCTCTGCGACAGGATCGCGCAGGCGATTGTGACTTTCAAGGCAAAAAACCAAATTTCTATAGAATTATCAATGGCTTGTTCATATTTTTGAACGTACATCACTTCCGATGTTCAGTTTTCCGGACATTCTCGCCAGTTTCCATGGCAAGGGCTTTCATCCGCCCCCACAGGGTGGTCCGTGAAACCTTCAGCCGCGCGGCCGCGGCGCCGATTTTGCCGTCGGTCTCGAACAGCGCCTGTTCGATCATGGCCCGGTCGGCTTCCCCACGTGCGCCTTTCAGATCGGTGACACGCGTGATGCGGGGCTTGCTGGCGTTCAGCATCGATACCAGACGCTGCATCAGCGTCGCCATCTCGAACGGCTTGATGATGTAGTCGCCCGCGCCCGCCTTCATCAGGCGCACCGCTTGATCGATATCTGCAAACGCTGTCATGAACAGGAACGCCGGTGCCCGCTCGTGCGTGCCCACCTCGCGAAAGATATCTTCCCCGCTGCCGTCCGGCAGGCGGATGTCGCAGATCACGGCGTCAGGTTTCATTACAGTCAATCCGCGCAACGTATCCGCACGCGTGCGCCACCATGTGACCTTGGCACCTTCGATTCCGAGTCGCTGGACAAGCGACTCGCCCATGATCGGATCATCTTCGACGAGAGCCAACGTCGCAGCACTAAGCGGCATCGCTTAATCTCCTGTGGGAGTTCAATGGCAAACGGACTGAAATTGCTGCTCCCCCGAGCGCAGATTGTCCAGTTGCCACCTGACCATCCAGATCAATGACGAGTTGTCTCGAGACCCAGAGACCAAGGCCAGTGCCGTGCCCTGTTGAAACAGGTCGCAGGGACCGACCGCTCAGCAGGTCCAAGGCCAGTGACCCTAGCCCGGGTCCGTTGTCATCGACAGTGAGCATGAGGGCGTCGTCATCAATCTTGAGAGAGACCGAGATCTGACCACTTTCCGGCACGGCCGCCACGGCGTTGAGAAGCAGATTGAGCAACACCTGGCGGACCGCCGACCCCGGAAGTGACAAATCTTCCACCAGTTCGTTTTGCCATGTCAGCGTTATGCGCTTGCGTTCTACTTCGGGACGGATGAGGAGGCGAATGTCGTCCAGATCCACGACGGCAAGGCGCCGCTGCTCCGGATCGGAACGGTAGGTCGAAAGTGCAGTCCTGACGACATCTCGGATGCCGCGCAGCCCACGTTCGATCAGATTGATGGAACTATCTCTGACGGCTGCCTTCTCGCCGTGGCGTTTTAGCGTGTCGATGGCATTGAACAGGCCACCAAGCGGGTTGTTGATCTCATGTGCCATGCCGGATGCAAGAAGCCCGAGGCTGGCAAGGCGCTCTTCCGTGGCAAGTTGCTTGGCCAGCGCTTCCCGTTCGTTGAGTGCTTCGGTCAATGCATTGTAACGCTGGAACAAACGCCAGAACTCGCCGCCGGATGCACCCGCCGAAGCAAGCGAGACAGGCTGAACCGGCCCCGCAACGCTTTGGTCGATATGCCGGGAGAGCCGTGCCAATGGAGCAAGCATCGCGCGAATGGTCAGGTAAGCGATGGCCGCGAGGAACAAGGCAATCAGGGCATTGCTGGCGATCAGCGTGCGCAGCACGTCTTCCCGTTCCTCAAGCAGGTGGGCGATGTCGTAGTCGGCATAAATGCGCCCGATGGGACGATCTTGGTAGGAAAGCAACCTGCGCCCATAGGCGCGGCCCTTCTCTTCATCGACGACCAACATCTGATCAGCTCGGAAGCGATCTTCGCGCCCACGCTGGCTGCTGCCCAGCGCGGCATCCTCCGAACTGCCGGCAGCGATCGTTTCGCCACGCCCGTTTACGACGACAACCCGCGCCTTGCCAAAACCACCACCCAACGCGGCGCTCCGGTCGATGGTATCGAACACTTCCCAGACATCGTCACGCAGGACATGTGGTACAAGTGCGGATGCAAGCCCATCCAGATAGGTCACTGACAATGCTGCCAGATGTCGCTCCTGTGTAACCTTCAGACGCGACAGGACAGCATTGGTGATGACCGTGCTGACCACGAGCATGAAAACGGCCACCAGTGCCGGGGCCTTGACTGCGAGAGACCATTGTCTCGGATCCAAGGGCAGTGCCATCACCCAGCCCGCCGCACCAGATCGACACGCAAAGCAATGCTGTCAAACATTGATGGGTCGGCACGCGAAAATCCATCAAGCCGGAGAAGCTCGAGCACGCGTCGTCCGACCGGATTATCGGCCATGTCATACAATGCCCGTTGCAAGCGCGTGATGCTTGCCCTCCCCATATTCAGGTTTGATGTCGCAATTGGCGGAAATCCCATCCATTCGGACCTCCAGATCACCCGTGTGCGCCTGGTCAGTTCCGGCTCGGTCTCAGTCAATACCTCCCAGACATAACCATCGACACTCCCAGATTGAGCGAGGCCTGATGCGACGGCCCGCACGACATTGCGATGGCCGTAGGTGAAAAAACTCTTGCGGAAGAAGCTGTCGGGACGGACGTTTCGCTCCGCGAGCAGCGCGCGTGTAACAAGAAAACCGGAGTTGGAGTCCGGGTCCGAGAATGCGTGAGCATCACCCCTGATATCATCAATGCCTGACGATGCCCTGCCCGCCGCCGTGATGAGGTACGACTGATAGGTGTTGTGTCCACGCCACGTGGGCACTGCAACCAGTTGAAGGCGAGATTGATAGGCAACATATGGAAAACCGCAAATCCATGCTGCATCAATCTGGCCCGTTGCGAGCTGGGACGTGATTTCCTGATATGTGCGCTTGAGGACTAGTCGAACGTCACGGTCCATAGCTTCAGAAAGATAGGCCTGCAACGCGTCCAGCAAGGCAAGGTCAGAGGTCAGGAAAACGGGCGTCAAACCAAATGTGAAAGGCTGTTCGGCCCTGACAACAGCAGGCAAGGCAACGGCAGCCGCGGCAACTGCGGACAGCACTTGTCGGCGGTTGAGAGCTCGTTTTGGCTCTATGCCACCTGCACGGATATCACTGCTGCGACGTATGTGTGACATGCTCCTCCCGCCGGACTTTTTGTGTGAGTTTGCGGGAATTGGGCCGGGGCGTCAAAGCCAAATCGTCGAACAGGCGTGAAGTGAGCCACGTCAGGCCATCGGGGCGCTGTCAAACGTCAACCATCCATCAAACCATGCGAGATGTTTATGCGGCTACTGACATAATCAAGGCGGTCACCCGCGCACCTTGAGCATGTCGAGAGGGTAGAGAGTGCAGCGCGCAAAGACACCGCTGCACTCATGTCGAAATCCACGCGGGTTCGAGAAGATACGCGTCTTGCCAATCGTGTAATACCAAAGGCGCTCTGATCTGACTCGAGGGGGATTCCCAAACTGATTGCGGCGTGATTCAAAGTGCGTGGAGGACCCACGCCATGCCGAAGGTTGTCGAGATCAAGCCGAGCCATACGCCCGCCGAGCTGCGCCGCCTGGCGGCATCGGGCAAGGATGCGAACCAGAGCCGACGATTGCTGTCCATCGCTGCCGT
>JBOFFB010000161.1:0-3917 GCA_051648385.1 Allobosea sp. | reverse complement strand
GCGATCTTCGATGACCCGAAGAAGGTGAAGTTCATCCCGCTTTCGTCCAAGGATCGGTTTACAGCGCTCCAGAGCGGTGAGGTCGATCTTCTGGCCCGCAACTCGACCTGGACCATGTCGCGTGACACGTCGTTGGGTTTGAACTTCGGCCCGGTCAACTATTATGACGGGCAGGGCTTCATGGTGCGCAAGAAGCTGAATGTGGCCTCGGCGATGAAGCTCGAAGGTGCGTCGGTCTGCACGCAGCAGGGCACCACGACCGAACTGAATGTCGCGGACTTCTTCCGCAAGCACAACATGAAGTACGAGGTCGTGACGTTCGCCACCAACGACGAAACCGTGAAGGCCTACGAAAGTGGTCGCTGCGATGCGTTCACCACTGATGCCTCCGGTCTCTATGCCGAACGCCTGCGCCTCGCCGACATGGACCAGCACATCATCCTGCCCGAGATCATCTCGAAAGAGCCGCTGGCTACTGTTGTTCGCCACGGGGATGACCAGTGGTTCGACATCGTCAAGTGGACGCATTTTGCCATGCTGAATGCCGAGGAATTCGGCATCACCAAGGCGAATGTGATGACACAGGTGAACTCGACCAATCCTGAGATCAAGCGTCTGCTTGGCTCGGAAGGCAAGTTCGGCGAGGGCACGGGCCTGACCAATGATTGGGCCGTTCGCATCATCCGCCATGTCGGAAATTATGGCGAGATCTTCGATACGAATGTCGGCGCAGGCTCGCGCCTGAAGATCGCCCGTGGCCAGAACGCGCTCTGGACCAATGGCGGCCTGCAGTACGCGCCGCCGGTGCGCTGAGAAACTCTGCCGCGCTGTGAACAGGTTCACGGCGCGGCACGAAAGCTGCTCAAGCTCGAAAAGAGCATCAGCGTATTTGCCAAGCTTCGCATGAAGCAAAGCGGATAACGCAAAAGGAATGGGGCGAAACAGGTGTCTACTGCAGAACGCGCGCCGGAACCCGGCAAGGCTTCATTGCTCTATGATCCGAAGATCAGGGGCTATTTTTACCAGCTCGTGATGGTCGGAATTGTCTTGTTCCTGATCTACACTGCCTACTCAAATGTCGTCGAAAACCTGCAACGTCAGAAGATTGCGTCAGGCTTGGGATTCTGGGGCAACACAGCCGGGTTTGACATCAACCAGACGCTTATTCCCTATTCGGCAACCTCATCTTACGGACAGGCCTTCTGGGTGGGCTTGCTCAACACGGTGCTGGTGGCGTCCATCGGCATTGTCTTTGCCACGATCCTTGGTTTCGTCGTTGGCGTGGCACGCCTTTCAAAGAACTGGATCATCTCCAAGATCGCGATGGTCTATGTCGAGGTGATCCGCAACCTGCCGCTCCTGCTGCAGCTGTTTTTCTGGTACAACGCGGTGTTGAAGCCGCTGCCTGGCCCGCGTGACTCGCTCAATCTTGGTGCCGGTGTGTTGCTCAACAATCGCGGGCTTTTCGTTCCGCAGCCAGTCTTCGGCGACGGAGCAGGACTGATTGGAGCTGCCGTGCTGCTGGCGATTTTCGGTTCGCTGTTCTTCTACATGTGGGCGAAGAAACAGCAGGAAGCGACGGGCAAACAATACTATGTCGGCCTGACCGCGCTCGCGGCACTGATAGTGCTGCCGACTTTGGCCTATTTCATTTCCGGCAAGCCGGTAAGCTTCAATTTCCCTGCGCTGAGCGGCTTCAACGTGCGCGGTGGCTTCACGGTGTTCCCTGAGTTCTTTGCTTTGCTGCTCGGGCTGACAACCTACACGGCAGGGTTTATTGCAGAGGTGGTACGAGCCGGCATCATGGCCGTGTCGAAGGGACAAACCGAGGCGGCGGGCGCGCTTGGCCTCAGGCATGGTTCGACCTTGCGGCTCGTCGTCATTCCGCAGGCGATGCGCGTGATCATTCCGCCGCTGACGTCGAACTATCTAAACCTGACGAAGAACTCGTCGCTGGCGGTGGTGATCGGATATCCGGATCTCGTCCAGGTTTTCACAGGCACGGTGCTGAACCAGACCGGGCAGGCGCTTGAGGTGATCGCCATCACCATGGCGGTCTACCTCACTTTCAGCCTGCTGACCTCGGCCTTCATGAATTACTACAATAGCCGCATGGCTCTTGTTGAGCGTTGAGCGGAGAAAAGCAGATGTCAAACCTCGCTTACGTTCAGCACAATGCGATGCCGGCCCAGCCGGCTCCTCCCGGCACCAAGGGCGCGCTCCATTGGATAAAGGAGAACCTGTTCTCGTCGCCGCTGAACACAATCATGACGCTGATCGGCATCTATCTCGTTGCAACGACTGTCCCGGAGATGATCAAGTTCTACTTCATCGACGCGGTCTGGACCGGCGCTGACAGAGACGCGTGCCTGAAGGACAAGATTGGGCGCGAGGTAGGTGCATGCTGGGCCTTCGTCGGCGACCGCTACCAGTATTTCATCTATGGTTCTTACCCGATCGCCGAGCGCTGGCGCGTCAACCTCGTGTTTGCCTTGTTCGCAATTGGTGTGGTCTGGATGCTGTGGCAGCGGCTGCCTTTCAAAGCTGTCGGCGCGATGCTTTTCTTTGCCGTGTTGCCGGTCGCTGCCTGGATGCTGCTCTATGGCGGCTCGCTGTCGTGGACATGGTACATGATCGCGGGCTTCGCTCTCGCGATCTGGGCAGTCTACGGTGACTTCTCGGCGCTGAAGAAGGGCGATACCGGCATTTTCAGCCGACAAGAGACGCTTTTGCGTTACGGCATCATCGCCGCGATGGTGCTTGCAGGGCTTTTGATCGGCTCCGCAGGGCTGCCGCGTGTTGATACTGGCTTGTGGGGCGGCGTCCTTGTCACGCTGCTGATTGCGGCGGTCGGCATCGTGTTCTCGCTGCCGCTCGGCATCGCATTGGCGCTGGGTCGCCGTTCGAAGTTGCCGATCATCAAGATGTTCTCGGTCATCTTCATCGAGTTCGTGCGTGGCGTGCCGCTGATCACCGTGCTGTTCATGGCCAACACCATGCTGCCGCTGTTCGTGCCACAGGAATGGTCACCGGATCGCTTGCTGCGCCCGCTGATCGGGGTGGCGCTGTTCGCTGCCGCTTACATGGCGGAGGTCGTGCGCGGTGGTTTGCAGGCGATTCCAAAGGGGCAGTACGAAGGTGCCATGTCGTTGGGCCTCGGCTACGGCTCGATGATGCGGCTGATCGTGCTGCCGCAGGCGCTACGCATCGTCATCCCGGGCATCGTGAACACCTTCATCGGCTTGTTCAAGGACACCACACTCGTCACCGTCGTCGGCATCTTCGACTTCATGCGCGCTGTGGAAGCCTCCATGATCGACCCGACCTGGGCTACACCAACCACGCGCGCGACGGGTTATGCTTTCGCCGCGATCTTTTACTTCGTCTGCTGCTGGGGCATGTCGCGCTACTCGATTTCGGTCGAGAGCAAGCTTGCCGCAGGACAAAAACGATAACTATAGCGCTTATCAAGAGGAGTTCCCGCATATGGCAACCGCAGCAGCCGCTTCGCGCCCCGCCGCTCTCAAGCAGACGTCGCTGAACACCGAAACTGCCGTCGAGATGATCGGCGTCAACAAATGGTATGGCGATTTTCACGTTTTGCGTGACATCAACATCAAAGTGGGGCGCGGCGAGCGGCTGGTGATCTGTGGGCCGTCAGGCTCCGGCAAGTCGACCATGATCCGCTGCATCAACCGGCTGGAGGAACACCAGAAGGGCAACATCATCGTCGATGGCACGGAGCTCACCAACGACCTCAAGAAGATCGACGAAATCCGCCGCGATGTCGGCATGGTGTTCCAGCACTTCAACCTGTTCCCGCACCTGACGATCCTCGAAAACCTGACGCTCGCCCCGATCTGGGTGCGCAAGATGCCGAAGAAGGATGCCGAGGAGGTGGCGATGCATTACCTCAC
>JBOFFB010000160.1:0-3547 GCA_051648385.1 Allobosea sp. | reverse complement strand
GATTGCAATCGCACATTCGAGAGGCCAAATCGTTGAGTGAACTGTTCCCCCCGTTCCAGCCTGATCGTGACGAGCCGAAGAAGCGGCGTTTCAAGCCGATCCCGTTCCGGCTGCTCGCGCCGAACCTGATCACGCTGCTGGGCCTTGCGCTTGGTCTAACCGGCATGCGCCTTGCCATTGAGGGCAAGCTTGAGCTCGGCGTTGTCTGCGTGCTGATCGCGGCGGCGCTCGATGGTGTCGACGGGCGGCTGGCGCGCTTCCTGAAAGGCACCTCGCGTTTTGGCGCGCAGCTCGATTCTCTGGCCGACTTCGTCAATTTCGGCGTGGTGCCAGCCGTGATCCTGTATCACTTCGTGCTGAAGGAACTGAAGAACTTCGGCTGGATCATCTGCATCATCTTCGCCATCGCCATGTGCCTCAGGCTGGCCCGCTTCAATGTGATGATCGACGATCCGGACCGGCCCGACTGGCAGAAGAACTTCTTCACCGGCATGCCCGCGCCTGCGGGGGCTGTCACCGCCATGCTGCCACTGTACCTGTATTTCCTCGGGGTTCCGGTCGCACCCTATGGCGCGATCCTCGTCGGCGCTTATCTGTTGTTCTGCGCTTTCCTCACTATCTCGACTGTGCCGATGTATGCCGGCAAGACGCTTGGCACAAAAGTACCGCGCAATTGGGTGGCTCCGATTTTCCTTGGCGTGACACTGGTTTTCGCGCTGGTTGTCGCTTACCCATTCGAGGCTCTCAGTCTGATCGTGATCGGCTATTTCGCCACCATTCCGCTGAGTGTGAAGAGCTTCCGGGCGCTGGAGCAGGCGGACCGCGATGCGGCTGCGAAGGTGGCACCCGAGACGATGGACGCCGCGCCCGCGCCCGCGCCTGAGCCATCTGCATAGACCATCATTGCGAGGGCAGCCAAGCAATACAACATCGCGGCGCATGCGGGTGCCCTGGTTCACTTTTCATCGCCATTCAAATAAGCCAGCAATCAGATCAACAGGAATATCCACGCCGTGTTCGGACGACAGGATCAGCAAGGCCAGAGCTGGCGCCCGAAACTGGTGTTGGCCTCGGCCAGTCCGCGACGTATGGCGCTGCTGGAGCAGGCCGGCATTGCGGTAGATGCGATGTTGCCGACCGACATCGACGAGACGCCGAAGAAGAACGAGCGTCCGCGCGATCTTGCCCGTCGCCTGGCCCACGAGAAGGCCGAAGCGGCCTATATCGTCACCAAGAACCGCCCCGAGTTGACCGGGGCCTATATCATCGCCGCCGACACGGTCGTGGCGCTGGGTAGGCGGGTGCTGCCCAAGCCCGAAGTCGTCGACGAGGCCGCCGAATGCCTGCGCCTGATCTCGGGCCGCGCGCACCGGGTCTACACAGGCGTGACCATGGTGACGCCGAAAGGTGGTTTTCGCGAGCGGCTGGTCGAAACCCGCATCCGCATGAAGCGCCTGTCCGATCAGGATATCGAGAGCTATCTCGCCAGCGGTGAATGGCGCGGCAAGGCCGGCGGCTATGCGGCACAGGGCATCGCGGGCTCGTTCATCGTCAAGCTGGTCGGCTCGCATAGCAGTGTTGTAGGGCTGCCGCTTTATGAGACGCTGGCCTTGCTGGGCGGCGAGGGCTTCCCCATCCACACGGGTTGGCTGCAAGCGGCGGGCTGACCGATGAACATCGCGCTCTGGCTTGAACGCACGGCCAAGGCCAACCCGGCAGGCCCGGCGCTCGGTCACGGTCTCGATATCACGGCAACCTACGGCGAATTGGCTGCGAATACCGCTGCGCGTGCCGGTGCGCTGCTGACCCGCCATGGGCTGGTGCCTGGCGACCGCGTCGCCATCGTGGCCGGCAATTCTCCGCGCTATGTCAAGGCGCTCTATGCCATCTGGCATGCCGGGCTGGTGGCGGTGCCGGTCAATGCCAAGCTGCATGGGCTGGAGATCGCCTGGATCCTCGAAAATGCTGGCGTGCGGGCCGCTTTTGTCTCGCCCGACCTTGAGACGGTGGTGAGCGCGCACGCCCCGCCCACCGTGATCACCATCATCGCCTTTGGCTCAGCCGATTGGAGCGCGCTGTCGAAGGCCGAGCCAATCCCGGTGGTGCCGCGCGCCGCATCCGATCTGGCATGGCTGTTCTACACCTCCGGCACCACCGGGCGGCCCAAGGGTGCGATGCTGAGCCACGGCAATCTCAGCGCCATGTCCCAGGCCTATGCGCTGGAGGTTGACCCGATCCTGCCGGGTAACCCGATCCTGCACGCAGCGCCCATGAGCCACGGCTCGGGGCTTTACATCATGGCCCACGTCATGCGCGGTGGCATCAATGTCGTGCCCGAAAGTGGCGGCTTCGAACCTGCCGAAATCGCCGCGACCATGAACCACTGGCGCGCCATGTCGATGTTTGCGGCACCAACCATGATCAAGCGGCTGGTGGCCAGCGGGTCGCGGTTTGAATCCGGCGCAATCCGCACCATCATCTGGGGTGGAGCGCCGATGTATGTGGAGGACACGCGCGCCGCGCTTGAACACCTCGGCCCCTGTCTTGCCCAGATCTACGGCTTGGGCGAAAGCCCGATGACGATCACAACGCTGCCCAGGGCCGAGATCGCTGACCACACGCACCCCCGCTGGCTGGATCGGCTGGGCAGCGGCGGTCGGGCTTATGCCTGCATCGAGGCGACTGTCGCCGATGCGGAGGGCCATCACCTGCCGCCGGGCGAAACCGGCGAGGTGATCTGCCGTGGCAATCCGGTCATGCTCGGCTACTGGAACAACGAAGCCGCGACGGCGAAATCCTTGCGCGATGGCTGGCTCTTCACCGGGGATGTCGGCGCGTTTGATGCCCACGGCTACCTCGTGCTGAAAGACCGCGCCAATGACCTGATCATCTCAGGCGGCTCCAACATCTACCCGCGTGAGGTCGAGGAGGTTCTGCTCGAGCACCCGGGCGTGCGTGAGGTGTCGGTCATTGGCCGCAAGGATGCCGACTGGGGCGAGGTCGTGGTGGCCTTCATCGTCGGCGATGCGCCGCCGCAGGAACTCGACGCTCTTTGTCTTGCCCGCATCGCACGCTTCAAGCGCCCCAAGGATTATGTCACGCTCGACGCGCTGCCGAAAAGCAACTACGGCAAGATCCTCAAGATCGAGTTGCGCAAACTCGATCTCGCGAACCAGGAGCGGAGGATGAACCAATGAGCGCGCCACTGGAATTTCCCGTCCGCACCATCGTGCGCAAGTGCCCGATTTGCAGCAAGCCGTCGGAGCCTGCCTTCAAGCCCTTCTGCTCGAAGCGCTGCTCTGACGTGGACCTGACACGTTGGCTGAACGGCAGTTACGCCGTGCCCGACGCCGAAGATGACGCGCGCCCGCCCGAGCGCGATCCGTCGGAACAGTAATCCGCGACACGTCAGCCAACGAAACGTCTGGACAGGCCAAAAGCGAGCGACTATACCCCGCCCACCAACAGCCAGTGGCAACCCCATCGGCCGGCGCCCGAGTAGCTCAGTTGGTAGAGCAAGCGATTGAAAATCGCTGTGTCACTGGTT
>JBOFFB010000159.1:0-4472 GCA_051648385.1 Allobosea sp. | reverse complement strand
TGCTTGAAGGCACAACGGAATTTGATGACTACCCTTTCTGGATCCGCTCGACCGCCGCCAGACCGGAAAAGCGCTACGAAAACCGTCCGTGGGAGTTCTGGCAGTTCACCACCACCGGGCGCGTGCCGGGCATCAGCGGCGATGTCGACCGCAACGCGTTCTACGGAAACGACAAGCAGTTCACCGACTGGCTGGCAGGGCGCTACGATATCGGTGCCCGCAGGCCGATGAACGCGTCATCACGCATCGCCCAGCCGAGACCCGTCGATGTCGTGCCGCGGCCAGAAAGCCGCACGACCCAGCGCGCAACCCCACCAATGGACCTGCGCCCGCCGCGCACGCCCGGCGTCACAGGGAGCATCGGCACAAGAGATTAGATCAAGCTGCGTTCAAATGGAATCGTTTGAACGCAGATAACTTGATCGATTATAATAGCTTAGAGCATGCTTTGAGCGAAAAACCGTCGCCACTTTTTCGCAGCATGCTCTAGGATATCATATCTCGCGCTTTGCAGACCTACGAAACTGATATTGGATTGCTTGCGGGATCTACGACATCCAGCGCCGAACCTGCCTTGAATATGCTGTCCAGGCCCCGCCGAAGCGCGCCGCCAGATGGGCTTCTTCACGCACAATGGCAAGCGCCGTCACAGCCCAGATAAAGGGCGGAATGACCGCGAGATACCAGATCGAACCATTGACCAGCGCGAGCCCGCCCAACAGAACAGCCTCGGCCAGATAGATCGGGTTCCGCGTAAGGCGAAAGGGCCCGGCGCTGATCAACGCGTCCGAGCGCTTGTGCGGCAACACACTTGTCTTGTGTGCCCTGAATGCCTGGAACGCCCACAGCATCAGTCCAATGCTGCACGCAACCATCACCGTGCCCAACACCACAAAAATCGCGTGCGGGCGGGCCATGCCAAAAGGCATGAGCCATGACAGGCCATTCGCTGCGAGGAGCGCACCCACGAACAGGATCGGTGGCCAGGGTATCCGGTTCGGGCGCTCGCTGATGTCCATGCCTTGCCTCCCACCTCTTGCTCATCACTGCTGTTTGCCGGTTTGGCTGCAGCGGTTGCCCTTGCATCATTCGGCAAGCTGCCAGTCGCCGACCGTGACATGCCGTCCGCTGGTGAACCTGAAGCCAACGCGCTAGTCAGATATCATGGTAACGCATTCGACAGCCACATCACCCTATGACATCGCAATCGTCGGCCCCGGCCATGTCGGTGCTGCTGCAGCGCTGGCGTTCTCGCAAGCTGGCTACAGCGTTGCCCTGATCGGCCCGGCTCAGCCCCGCCGCGATGGCCGCACGGTCGCGGTCATGGATGGCTCTTGGGCGCTGCTCGAAAAGCTTGGCGTGACCCCGCGCCTTGAACAGCACGTGGCCCCCCTCGCCCGGATGCGACTGGTTGACGACACCGGCAGTCTGTTTGTGCGGCCTCCGACCGAATTTCGCGCAAGCGAGATCGGGCTCGACCAGTTTGGCTGGAACATCGAGACGTCGGAGTTATCTGGCGCTCTGCTCGACACTGTCGCGGCAACACCTGCGATTGCTCGCATGGAACAAGCGGTAACACAGATCGCTATCAATGATTGTCATGCAGTGGTCCACGTCGTTGATGGCCAACATATCACTGCCCGCCTTCTGGTTGGAGCGGATGGACGCAATTCGGTGGTGCGCCAAGGCTCCGGCATCAAGGCGACGACATGGGACTATCCACAAGCGGCACTGACCACAATCGTGGCACACACGCGCCCACATCGCGATATCTCGACCGAGTTCCACACCCGTTCTGGCCCTTGCACCACCGTTCCTTTGCCCGGCCAGCGCTCCAGCATCGTCTGGATGGTAGCGCGCGATGAGGGCGCCAGGCTGCTGGCGCTGGAGGACGCTGCCCTCGCCCTCGCCATTGAAAAGCGCACGCACGCAATTCTCGGCGGGCTTACCGTGGTTGGCCCGCGCGGACTTGTGCCGATGAGCGGGCTGTCCGTGGCTCACTTCAGAGCGGCCCGCGTCGCATTGATCGGCGAAGCGGCTCATGTTTTTCCCCCTATCGGTGCCCAGGGCCTCAATCTTGGCATGCGCGACGTGATGGCACTCGTGGCGTGCGTCTCGCATGACGATCCGGGGGGCGACGCAGGTCTGGCGCGCTATGAGCGGGACCGAACCGCCGATGTGCGCACACGGACCCGCGCAGTCGACGCGCTGAATCGCTCGCTGCTGAGCGATTTTCTACCCGTCGATTTTGCCCGCGGCTTTGGCTTGCTGGCACTTGACACCATCGCACCGCTGCGCCGCTTCGTCATGCGGCAAGGCCTCAATCCCTCGCGGACCTGAGCGGTGGCACAGCCCGTGGCTCGTCCGCGTCCCTGCGGAACAGCGGACTGATCGGCACGCGCGTCAATGGCATGATTGAGCCATCGATATCGCTGGCCAAGGGTGTCGGACCAACCCGGTCTGCCCGCGCCTCGTCAAGCGTGCGCACAACGGTGCAACAGCAATCGAGCGGCTCGAGCATGGCACGCCAATGGCAGGCATCATGGTCGGAGATAATGCTTGCGACCGCTGCAATGACATCAGGCGCGGCGGCTCTGGTGCCGCGCAAACCGGCGGGCAATTCGATTGCTTCGCAGAAAACCGTCCAGAACTTGTCCTCCAGTGCACCGACCGCAAGGAACCAGCCGTCGTGGGTGGGATAAATCTGATAACGCGGCGAGCCGCCATTGAGCAGTGATGTGCCGCCGGCCAGGCCACGGCCCGTCACAGCTGCTTCGGCCTCTGCAAACCAGGCAAAAGTCGCCGAACCATCCGTCATGCCGATGTCGAGATGGCAGCCTTGCCCCGACTGTTCACGCTGGCGTAGCGCCAGCAGGATATTGATGACAGCGGGATACGCGCCCCCTGCGATGTCGGCGACTAGAACCGGTGGCAGCGGCGCAGGTTCTCCGCGCTTCAATCCCTGTGCCAGCACGCCTGACAAGGCCTGATAATTGAGATCGTGCCCAGCTATTTGCGAACTCGGTCCAGATTGCCCGAAACCAGTGATCGAACAATAGATCAGACGTGGGTTGGCGGCTGACAGCGCCGCGTATCCCAGCCCAAGCCGGTCCATCACGCCCGGACGAAACTGCTCCACCAGAATGTCAGCCTCGCGCACCAGGAAGAACGCGCGCGCAACGTCGGATGCCAACTTGAGGTCGAGCACCTCACTGACCTTTCCGCCGTTCAACGCCATGAACGGCGCGGAACTTTGCCCGTGCACCGGCGGAAAATGCCGCATGTCTTCACCGCCTGGACGCTCGATCTTGAGCACATCAGCGCCCGCCTCCGCCAGCATCAGCGTGGCCAGCGGACCCGGCAGCAGGGTCGAAAAATCCACCACCTTGATTCCCTCAAGCGGACCATTCATGGCTTCTCACTTCACCGGGAAAAGATCATGCGGCATGTACCCCTCGCGGATCAGCCACAGGAACAGGGTCAGCGTCACCATCGAGGCGATCGTCCCGACAAGAATGCTGGCCGACGCGCGCTCAATCCCGACACCATACTGGGTGGAAATCACGAAAATATTCAGCGCCGGCGGCAACGCGGCCATGATCATTCCAGCATAGACCCACGCCGGCGGAAAATCGCCGATGATGGACAAAAGCACGAGGATCAGGAGCGGATGCACGACCAGCTTGATGAACATCAGCGGCGGCACCTCCGGCGGCATTTTCTCCATCGGCCTGATGGCCACCGTGACACCCAGCAGGAACAGCGCACAAGGTGCTGCCGCTCCCGACAACCAGATGGTCATCTTGTCGAGAGCGCTTGGCAGCTTCAGGCCGGTCACGGCAGCCAGCACACCGAGGACGGTCGCGATGTTGAACGGGTGGGTGATGACCTTCCAGCCAACCTCGCGCGCGGTTTGCAGGAAGCTCTTCTTCTCGACGCCCGCCATCGCCATCAGAAATGGAATCAAGGAGAACAGCAGCAGATTGTCGAACACGAAGATCAACACGACGGGCGCACTCGCGGCAGGCCCAAGCGCTGCGAGGATCAGCGGCGGCCCCATGTATCCGATGTTGGAGTAGGCACCTGCAACACCCTGCATCACGGCCTGCGGAAGGTTTCCGCGCGTGAAGTAAAGCCCGATTGCGAATGACAGCGCGAACACCACATATGTCGACAGGGTCGTGCCGATCACGAATGGCCAGTTGGTCAACTCGCTCAGCGGCTTGTCGGCGATGAGACGAAAGAACAGTGTGGGCAGCGACACGTAAATCAGAAAAAACTGCATCCAGGCGAGCCCGGCGACCGGCAGCTTGATCCGCTTGCCGCAGAAATAGCCAAGCGCGATCACGCCAAAGAACGGCAGGACGAGGTCAAGCAGAGAAAGAATGCTGGCCATGAAGGACAAAACACCGACTATTGCGCCAGCGGTAGTTTGTCCGTTGCGTGCTTGCAACCGTGCGCAGCGCGTATGA
>JBOFFB010000158.1:0-4658 GCA_051648385.1 Allobosea sp. | reverse complement strand
AGGGTGGAAGCGGCGGAGTGAGGGTTGTTGCGACCGTTGTCGTCATGGCCGCCTTAGCGGCGCTGTCACCCGCATCCGGCCAGCAGCGCAAGCCTACGTGGGCGGAAACCAAGTGCATCAGATACACTGCAGCTTGGATTGCGCTGGAAAAGCAACGCGGTCTGACCGGGCTGGGAGTTGAGTTCCTTGCCCGGCACAAGCAGTTCATCGACGGTGGCTGCCGGTCATCGACCCATGTCTGCCCTCGCACGAATGCAGAGTTAGAGGTCGCCGACATGATGGCGATTGCGGCGCTGAATGGCGGCATGGCGAGCACGTTCCCTCCGTTTTCCTGCAAGCAATGACCACACCCACCATCCGCCCCACCACCCGCGCTGACCTGCCCCGCATCCACGAAGTGCGCCACGGCACGGAGGCAGAGCGGTTCTATCTGGCGCAGGGTTGGACGCGCGTCTGCACCAGCCACAGCAACGAGACCGTGTTCCGCAAGCACCTTTGAGCTGCCGCTTCTTGCGCGCGCTGACCTGCACCAAAGCCATCACCATATCCGCCGAAGTTTTGCCGGCACGTACCCTCGGTTGCAGATTTCGCCATATCTGCAGCCTGGTCGGGGCAAGGCGACTCCGGTCTGGAATCCAACATTTTTAACAGAATATTGATGGCTCCATGACCAGACTTTGGTGGGGTCTCGAATACGGGTCAGCGGAAGCAATAAGCTCTCCGCCGCGTGTCACGAGTAAGCGTTCAGGGGTGACACGGCATGGCCGGCGACAAGCGCGATCTGATGAAGCACGCCACGCGCGAGGCTTTGCAGCACATCTGGCCCATCATCATCTTCTCGACCGTGATCAACCTGCTGATGTTGACAGGCTCGATCTACATGCTGCAGGTCTATGACCGGGTGCTATCATCGCGTTCGATTGAAACGCTTGTGGCCTTGTCCTTCATCGTCGTGGTCGCTTTTTGCCTCCAGGGCTTTCTGGACAGCGCGCGCATGCGGATGCTGTCGCGGGTTGGCGCGGTGTTTGACGACACGATCGGGCCGGTGGTGCAGCGTGCTGCGATCCTGTTGCCGCTCAAAGGGGCGCCCGCATCCGAAGCCTTGCAGCCACAACGCGATGCCGACACCATTCGTGGCTTCCTTTCAGGGCTTGGCCCAACCGCGCTGATTGACCTTCCCTTCCTGCCAATTTTCATCGGCGGCTGTTTCTTCCTGCATGCGTGGCTTGGCTACCTCGCGATCTTCGGCGGCCTCGTGATTCTTGTCATCGCCATGTGGACGGAGCGCACAAGCAAGGGACCCATGTACGCCCTCAACAAGAGCGCGGGTGAGCGCCAGATCGTTACCGAAATGGGTCGACGCAACGCCGAAACCGTCCGCGCGCTTGGCATGCAAGGCAGTTACAACGTCCGTCTTGCCAAGGCGCACAAGACACATGTCGATGACAATCTCAGCCTCTCGGACACAACGGCAGGCATCGGTTCGGCAGCGCGCGTCTTTCGTTTGGGGCTGCAGTCAGCCGTGTTGGGCGTCGGCGCGTGGCTGGTCATCCGCGGCGAGCTTTCCGGCGGCGCCATGATTGCCGCCTCCGTGATGACCAGCCGCGCGCTGGCACCGGTCGAGGTTGCTGTGGCCAACTGGAAGGGGTTTGTTTCGTCTCGTCAGGGCTATGCCCGCCTTCGCCATATCCTGCCGCTGCTGGCCGAGCCCGATCCGGCACTGTCGCTTCCCGCGCCGCGCATGACCCTGAACGTGACAGACCTTGTCACCGCGCCACCGGGATCGCGCGAGGCCTTCGTGCAGGGTGTCTCGATCAGCCTCAAGGCGGGTGACGGCCTCGGCATCATCGGGCCGTCCGGTTCGGGCAAATCGTCGCTTGCGAGGGCACTCGTCGGCGTCTGGCCTGTCTTGCGTGGCAGCATCCGTCTTGATGGCGCAGAAACCAACAACTGGGCACCCGACGTCATAGGCCGCAACGTCGGCTACCTGGCCCAGGACGTCGAGCTGTTCGACGGCACCATTGCCGAGAACATTGCGCGGCTTGATCAGAATCCCTCATCCGACGCTGTGATCAAGGCGGCCCGGATTGCAGGTGCCCATGAGATGATCCTTGGGCTCCCCCGCGGCTACGATACGCGCGTCGGCGAGGCAGGTGCTGCGCTTTCCGGCGGCCAGCGTCAGCGTGTGGCCTTGGCCCGCGCCATGTACGGCGACCCATTCCTGATCGTGCTCGATGAGCCCAATGCGAACCTTGATCATGAGGGCGATGAAGCATTGGCGCGGGCCATCACGGCGTGCCGCCAACGTGGCGCGATCGTTCTGGTCGTGACCCATCGACCGACAGGGCTCGCGGCCGTCGACCTTCTGGCTGTCATGTCTGCCGGAAGGATCAAGCACATTGGCCCGAAGGACGATGTGCTCAGGAGCATGACCCGCAACCCGGCAGATGTCCCAAGGCCAAGACAGGCACCGCGAGATGTCAGCGCCGAACTGTCTGACGGTGAGACACCCGCGCCATCAACAGGTGTCGGCGCGCAGATCGGACAGGCCGCATTGCTCGAAACCCTCAAGAAATCCGTCCAGGCAAGAGGTTGAACCATGGCACCCCTCATGCAACCCCTCATGCAATCTGATTATCGGCGTAGCCTCAAACAGGCTCGCAAGGCCGGTTTTACCGCGCTTATCATCTTTGGCGGTACTTTTGGCGTATGGGCCGCGGCAGGCTCGATCCAGGGTGCCGTGATCGGCTCAGGTCAGTTCGTGGTCGATGGCAACGTCAAGAAAGTCCAGCACCAGACCGGTGGTGTTGTCGAGGAACTGAATATTCGTGAAGGCAGCGTGGTCAAGGAAGGCGATCTGCTGATCAAACTCGACGACACGCTGGCGCGCGCCAGTCTGCAGATTGTCGAGAAACAGATCGATGAACTGGTCGCGCGGATGGCGAGACTGGAGGCAGAACGGAATCGCCTCGCGGACATTGCCATGCCGCGAGAGTTCGAGCCACGCGCAGATGAGGCGGGCATCACGGATCTGATGCGCGGGGAGAATGCCCTGTTCGCAGCACGCCAGAACGCACGCGAAGGCTTGAAGCAGCAACTGAGCAAGCGCACGGAGCAACTTCGCAACGAGATCGGCGGGCTTTCAAAGCAATTCACGGCAAAAGAGCGTGAAGGCGAAATGATCGAACGCGAGTTGGTCGGCGTCCGCCAGCTTTTCAAGACAAACCTTGTCCAGATCACGCGGCTTTCAGCACTTGAGCGCGAGGCTGCGGCACTCGAAGGACAACGTGGTCAGTTCACGGCCTCCATCGCGCAGACCGAAGGCAAGATCGCCGAGATCGAACTTCAGAAGATCCAGATCGATGTCGATCTGACCAATGAGGTTATCAAGGATCTTCGAGACTCCCAAGGCAAACTCGCAGAGCTCAGCGAGCGTCGCGTCGCTGGTCGCTCGCAGCTCAAAAGCATGCTGATCCGTGCGCCCGCATCAGGCGTCGTGCACCAACTTGCTGTTCACACGGTCGGCGGTGTCATTTCGCCGGCTGAACCGGCAATGATGATTGTGCCAAGCGCGACCCGGCTTGAACTTGACGCGCGGATCCAGCCCCAGGATGTCGATCAGCTGACTGTTGGCCAGCGCGCCGTCGTGCGCGTCCACGCTTTCAACCAGCGCACCACGCCGGAACTGTTCGGCCAGATCACGCGGGTGGCAGCTGACATCACGCGCGACGGGCAGACCCAAGCACCCTATTATCTGGTACGAGTTGCTCTTTCCGGAGCAGAGATCGCCGCGCTCGGCGATCAAAAGCTGTTGGCCGGCATGCAGGCCGACGTCTACGTGGAGACCTATGCGAGGTCGCCACTCGATTTCTTCATCAAGCCAGTACGAGACCACATGACCAAAACGTTCCGAGAGCGCTGATCAGTGCATCTGACAGAAACACCACGATAATCGGATATCAGGCCGCTTTTCGTACCTTTTCGAGTTGCGACAGATGAGAAACCATCAACGACACAATCAGCCTCGCGTCATCGGGCAACGACGAAATCTTCCACAACAAGTCAACAAGCTCCTTGTCTTCCGCCAGATAGCTCAACTGCGCCGTGCGGTTTGCGACGGTGTCATTCAATAGTCTGCTCATGCCGAGCCTCCAGTTCATGCATGCGGCCCCCGAAGAATGGGAACCTGATTATTCGAAAATGTTTGAAAACGCGCACGCATGGCCCCGACGCTTCTCGCCGCAACAGCGAATCAGGGCCTCGGTCTAAGTCCGACCATGAGTACAACTAACACGAGAGTATTCTTCAGCAACCCCCCCCATTTATGACGGATAGCGTGATCATGACGTTTCCGATAGATGCAACTAAATTGATCAGTTTTTATAAGAAATTTTGATCATTTGGATACAGTAAGGCAATAAATTCGATTTTTCTTCGCGAAAATCCGCATAATAATGCGTAGTTTTAGGAAACAGCCTATCACGCGACCTGTCCACGTCGTATCGCAAAATACAACCTGTGGTAATGATTACGACAAATCGATCTGATTGGTCAGCAGAGCCCGCAACACCGCTTCGGTGCGATTCGAGGCGTTGAGCTTCGCCACGCCTGATGCGATGTAGTCATTCACGGTGTGCTCACTTATCTCCAGAATCATC
>JBOFFB010000157.1:0-7471 GCA_051648385.1 Allobosea sp. | reverse complement strand
GGAGGTTCTGCTTTATGCAGATTCGGATGCGATCTTTCTCAAACCCTATGATCTGTCCCAGCAGCTTACTCCTACCGGAACACGCCTTTACCAGAAAGCCGACGGTATCAGTCATGCCCTGCCAAGGCATGTAAAATGGACCCAGTCAGCGGCGCGGCTCTTGAATATTCCCGAGCCGCCTTTGCCTGCGGATGACTACATCAATAATCTGGCGACATGGAGGGGCGAAAATGTACGCGCCTTGCTCGCCCATATCGAGGCAAGCACAAGCCGCGATTGGATCAGCGCCGTGGCAGCCGACCGCGAATTCTCCGAGATGATGATTTACGGCATGTTTGTCGACCGCGTGCTTGGCGCGCGGTCGGGTCACGCGGTGACACCAGACGAGCTGTCACGCTCGTTCTGGGGCGAAGATGATATCGCCCCTGAAACGTTCCGGGACATGGGCAAATTGCTTGGTGCCGGTCAGGTGTCGATCGGTGTGCAGTCGTTCATCGGTGTGTCGCTCGACGAACTCTGGGCCGTATTCAGGCAAGCCGCCGCGCAGCGCGGATGACACTATACGTCACGATTAACGAAACCAGGTAAAGGGCCAGGAATACGGCATTGAGCGAGGCCATCCAGCCAGTGCCGTAGAGGCCGGTACTGGAGGCAGCACCTGTTCCAGCCAGGCTGATGACCATCCAGATCAGCCCCGCCTTCAGCAGTGCGATCACCGCCAGCAACGCAGCGCGCATGCCGGTGCGTTCCATGCCGTAGAGCAACTCGGCGTGGTATTCGATGAGGTTGCGCAAGGCAGGTACGGCGATCAGCAACGGGAACAGCGCTGCTGCCGATCCGATGTTCCGACCCAGCATCATGGGGTTCCACCACAGCAGCAATATCGCCGCGACCAACGCGCCAGTGGAGACAAGCGCGATGGCGAGTTCGACCAGCGCGAGCAGCGACGGCTTCATCGCGACTTTGCGATCGGTCATGATCTTCTGCATGGCAAGCTGATTGAATGAGCGGATCGGCATTGCGGTCAGGTCTATGATGCGCATGGCGATGGCATAGAGACCTGCGACGCCGGGCCCGGCAAGTCCAAGCACCACAGCTTTGTCCAGTTCGGCCTGAACATAGAAGATGATGTCGGCGCTCGCCGCCGATAGGGCGTCACGCATCTGTCTGAGATAGAGTGCCGGTGCAAAACGCAGACGCATGGGCGGCAGGAAGAAGCCGAAAGCGAGGCCAGCGCTGAGCAGATTGGCGATCAGGTAGGCCCAGGCCCAGTCGATCAGATCAGTGTAGCCCATCAGCCAGAACGCCAGCGCCGCGCAGGTGCGAACCAGCGATCCTGCCAGAACCAGCGTAGTGGCTTTACCAAAGGCGCGCTGGCCATTGTTGATGATGGCGACAACTTCCAGCATGCGCCATCCGACGACTTCTGCCGCGATGATCAGTGCAAAAGGCCACCAATCCATCGCCGAGAAAATCAGTGGCTTGAGCAACGCTGCGAGCAGGGCCACCACAGGCATCGACAGCGCAAACGCAGCCAGAAACCCTGCGAGATACACTCCCGTCAGCCGCCGCCTGACAGTAGCGGCCCGGAACAGCGGCGAGATGAAGCCGAAAGCGGCCACACGTGCCAGCACGATGCCAGCGGCTGAGGCGGTCGCAAACAGGCCGAAATCGGACAGGCTCAGGACATTGGCGGCGATAAGGAAGTACCCCAGCGCGATCACCAGCCGACCCACCGAACCCGTGGCCAGCGTCAGATAATCCCGGATGATGCTGGCGCTTGCCATGGCTGCGGTTGTTCTTGCTTCGCTCGTGGATTCACTCAATTGCCAACATTGTGCTGACAATTCTTGCGACACCGCTAAAACCTGCGGAATTGATCGAAGTTCTTTTGTGAAGCCATACCGCATTACCATGACCCGCCGATCGCTGATCGCTGCCGGTGCCGCCACTGCGGTATTGGCAAGTGCGCGTGATGTTGCGGCCCGTGAGCTCATCCCGTTCGGCGCTGCGGTGATGATTTCGGACTTCCGCAGTGATGCCATGCTGCGCGAGAACCTCGTGAAGTTCTGCGACGTGATCACGCCGATGAACGAGCTCAAATGGGACTGGGTCCGGCAACGGCGCGAGGATTTCAGCCTCGACAATGCCAACGAGATCGTGGCGTTCGCGCGTCGAAACAACAAACGTGCCCATGGCCATGCGCTGCTCTGGGGTTTGGCCCTGCCACGCTGGGCCGAGCAACTGAGCAGCAAGGCCGAAGCCGAACGCGAGTTGACTGCGCACGCCCAGAAGCTGGTGACCACCTATGCGGGCACGATCCAGAGTTGGGATGTGGTCAACGAGGTGATCGCCCACGATCCCAAACCGGGGGCGCCGATGCGTGACACGGTCTCGCAGCGCCTGCTTGGTGAGGACCATGTCGACATCGTCTTCAAGGCAGCCGCCAGTGCCAATCCTGCGGCGAAGCTGGTGCTCAATGACTATGATTTCGAGAATGCGGATGAGCGCACCGCGGAGCGCAGGCGACAGGCGCTGAGGCTGGTGAGGCGGCTGCAGGACAAGAAGATCCCGGTGCATGAGGTCGGCATGCAGGCTCACCTGTATGGTGAGAAGCCGCTCGATCAGCGCGCCATAACCGCATTCTGCCGAGAGCTTGGGCGGCTTGGTGTCGGCGTGAAAGTCACCGAGCTTGATGTGATCGACTGGCAATTGCCTGGCCCAACTGCCGAGCGTGACCGGCGTGCCGCAGATCTGACGGCGGCCTATCTTGGTGCTGTCATAGAGGGGCAACGCCCGTCAGCCATCATCACATGGGGGCTCAGCGACCGGTCAAGCTGGGTCCATGACACGTTCAAGCGCAAGGACAGCTTCAAGGCCCGGCCACTGCCACTCGATGCCGACTACAGGCCCAAGCCGATGATGGCGGCGATCCAGGCTGCACGCGCCTTGCCGACGCCGCGCAGCTGAGGCTGCTGGCATCAAAGTTAATGGCCAGTGTGCCATTCTGCTCCGAATTGACACAATTTTCGCGGCATCAAACCTGCAACACTGGGCTCGGACGGTCTGGCAAGACGGAAGAGGGCTCCGCCTTGAGCATGAACGTCAGAAATTGGAACGGCGTATCAATGTTTGCGATCAACACGAACGGACATGGCGAGATGGCGCGGCAGGTTGCGGAACCTGAGCGCATTCGCAATGCTGGGATGCCCGGCACTCCAGCGGGCGCGGCTCACTCGCTGGCGGCTGATCCGATCGGCTATGCCCTGGGCTTTCTGAAGCGTCGTTTTCCCTCGCTCGCGCTGATGAGCCTTGCTGGCCTCGGCATCGGCGTTGCACTCGCCGTGATTACCCCGAACCGTTATTCGGCTACCACGCAGCTTCTGATCGACCCTCGCGATCTGCGTGTGCTGCAGAATGAAATCTCGCCCCAGTCGATGGGCTCGGATGCCACGACCACTTACCTTGAGAGCCAGGCGCGGGTGATCTCGTCCGACAGCATCAAGCGCAAGGTGATCGACAAGCTCGGCCTCGACAAGGACCCGGATTTCGGTGGCCCGCGCGGCGGATTGCGTCAAATGGTGGGCCTCGACAGCACACCGGCGCGTGATCCGCGCGATCCAGTGCTGGTGGCGTTGGCGGCGATGGACAAGCAGGTCATCGTTCGTCGCGGCGACCGCACGTTCGTGATCGATATCACCACCATCTCGGGCGATGGCTCCAAGTCGGCCCGCATCGCGAACACAATGGCGGAAACCTATCTTGAAGATCAGGTCGCCGTGCGATCTGACTCGGCCCAGCGTGCCTCAGCGTCCCTGACGGGGCGTCTGAGCGAACTGCGCGAGCGCGTGCGCATTGCCGAAGACAAGGTCGAGAAGTATCGGGCCGCCAACAATCTGGTTGGCACCAGCGGCAAGCTTGTGACGGACGAACAACTTGCTGTCGGGAACACCCAATTTGCGCAGGCTCGCGCCCGCAGCGCCGATGCGCAGGCGAAGTTTGATCAGGTCCGTATCGTGCGCCCGAGCAGCGTCGAAGCCGGCGCAACTCCGGAGGCACTGAACTCGGCTTCCATCGCGGCCTTCCGTGCCCAGCTCGGCTCTGCACTGACCCGCGAGGCCGACGCACTGGTGCTATACGGCGCGCAGCATCCTGCCCTGGTCTCGGCGCAGGCTCAGGTGCGTGATGCCCGCCGCCAGATTGCCGAGGAGCTTGCGCGAACAGTGCAGGCTGCCCGCGCCGAACTCGACCGCGCCCGTGCGGCAGAGACGTCTATCGGTACCCAGGTTGAGCGGCTAAAGCGTGACACGCTGGCCACCAGTCAGGCCGCCGTGCAGTTGCGCGAGCTTGAGCGCGACGCGGATGCCAGCCGACAGGTCTACCAGGCCTTTCTGCTGCGTGCCCGTGAGACCAGCGAGCAGAGCGGTGTCGACAGCACCAATGCACGGGTCATCACCGCTGCGGTTGCCCCCTTGGAAAAGATGGGCCCGAACCGCAAGCTGTTTGCCGTGTTCGGCTTGCTTTCCGGTCTCGCTGCGGGATTTGCTTTTGGCCTCCTGCGCGATGTGCTGATGGGACGTCGTCGCGGACTGGCTGCAGCATCAGGGGATGCCAGCCCTGCCACTGCTGCGGCAACCAACGCCGCGCCGGTCGGCCAGCCAGCCGAAGTCCGGCTGCAGGCCGGGGTTGATGCGAGGCCGTCGATGTCCCGTCCCGCACAAGCCGAAACATCTGCACAAGCCTCGACGCGCGGCGTTGTGCCATTTGCTGCCCGGCCAGATGACAAGGCCGGCAATGCAAATGCCACAGCTGCTGCCGGGCCAAGCCGCTGGCGCGGGTTCGCCTCGCCCAAGTCAAGCAATACAACCGAGGCGCAAAAACCTGGCGGCCCCCTGCATGTGACTTTGCCTGCACCAACCGGCAATGGTGGCTGGCGCAGGCAGCCAGCACAAACGACATCAGCCTTTCATGGCACCGGCTTCGTGACCGACGCCTGGGACCAGCCGAAATCCGCCTTTGCGATGGCAATCGGACAGATACGCGACCGGCTGGCGCTCGAGGAAAAACTCGGCAGCAATCGCAAGGTGGTTGTGCTTGGGCTTGCGCCGGGTGCCGGCACATCGCTGGTGGCGCTTAATCTTGCGCTGGCAGCAGCACGTGAGAAGGCAACGCCGATCCTGATCGATCTTGCCGGTGGGCCATCATCGTTGAGTGCAGGTTTCGCCGGTGACGCGGAGATCGGTGCCGAAGATGTCATCAGCGGCGCTGCGGGTCTCATCCGTGCGGCTCTGCAAGACGACGAGACGGGTGCATTCTTCCTGCCAAGGCCCGCCGGCGCGCAACGTCGGCCAGCGCCTTGCCCCGCGCGATTGAAAAGCGGTCTTTTTGACCAGACACGCCGCTTCGAGGCTGTGATCGTCGACGCAGGGTCGACAGCCGATGGTGCATTGCCATATCAACTGGCGGAATTGGCTGATGACATCGTTGTGGTGGCTCCTGCTGCCATGGCCCCTGAGGCAGCGCTCAGGCTGTTGCAGCGGTCGCTTGGCAGCGACGCGGACAAGGTGCGCGCGGTGATCCAGAACCAGGCAGCCAAAGGCTGAGCAGCGGAGGCAGACAGCATGGCGGCTGATGGCACGATGGCTGATGGCAGGAAGCACAGCGTATGACATCGGTGTCCGTGCACGACGTTCGCACCCGTACCGGCTGGCGCTTCAGCGTTGTGTGCGTGCTGGTGCTGGTTAGCCTGAGCCTGCTGCTGCTGGCTTTGCCGATCCGGTTGCCGATTGGTCCGAACTACTGGGATGTCTATCTTTTCATTGATGTTGCCCACCGGATCGACCTTGGCCAATTGCCGCATATCGACTTCTTCGTCCCGATCGGGGCTTTGCCGTTCTATCTGCACGATATCGTGCAGTGGTTCTTTCCGAACGCGCAGCCAGTGCTCGCCGTGCAATACGCCACGCTGTTGATTTCAGCCCCACTGGCGTTGTGGGTGTCAATCGAGATCGAGCGAACCTCGCGCGTAACAGCCATTGGCTTCCTCGTTCCGTTTGCGCTGTTCAGCCTGCTGCCATTCAACATCATCGAGTTCTATCCAGCGCCGGGCATCGATGGTTTTGGCATCTATAACCGGCAGGCGGGCTTGCTGCTTTATCTCCTCGTCGGTGCGCTGGTGTTGTGTGACAGCCGTCATCTCAAGGTGGCCGTGGCTGCCGTGGTGCTCTGCGCCTTGCTGTTCATCAAGGTAACTGCGGGACTGGCGGCGGCATCCGTGATCCTGATCAGCGTTGTTTCGGGCCGCATGCGCAGCGCTGATGCGCTGGCAGTGTTTGGCACGGCACTGGTCGTGACTGTGGGGTTGCAGCTGACCACCGGCCTGCCGCAGGCCTATCTTGGCGATCTGATCGGACTGGTCGAGGACAACACCGATTCCTTGGCAGAACGTGTGCTGACGTTCGTTTCCCTGAAGTTCGATGTGCTGCTTGGTGTGGCGCTTTTCGGGCTCTACGCGCTCTGGCTTGATCGGAAGCGATTGTACAGGGCGGTCGGGCATCTGTTCGGAACAGGGGCGCTGGTTTCACCTGCCCGCATGGTGGCGCTGCGCTGGATCGTGCGGCATCCGGTGGCGCTGCTTGGTGCCCTTGCACTGATGGCGACAGGTTATGAGACCCAGAATACCGGCAGCAACGAGTTTATCTATCTCTGGCCGGTGATCTTGATGCTGCTGAGCCTCTACGGTCCGCGTCTCGACGGTATGGCGCTGACGGTTTTCATCGTGCTCGCCTGCACAGCGGCACTGCCATCGCTGGTCAAGGTCGTCCACAAGGCCGTCAGGACAATCGCGGTTGCGCCGGGCTACAAGCCGGTGGCAAGGGGGCTTGCTGGGCCGCTGGCCATGACTGTCACCAAACCTGTCTATGACGCGCGCGCCGATGTGCTTGCGCAGCACTATGCCGAACAGCGCGAGGCGTGGGCGGCGCTGGCGACATCCGGCCAGAAACCGTCTGCCATCCAGTATTCGGAACCGGACTATCAGACTTTCTACGTCCGCAGCATTGCCGAGGCTGCCGATGCAATCCGCCGGATGGAAGCCGTTTCAGGCTCCCGGTTCGAGACAATGCATGTACTTGATTTCGTTGATCCACTGACCCCCGAGCTCAAGCGCGTGCCGCCACGCTTTGTCTCTGTGGCCAATGATCCGGACCGGACTTATCCGGTGCGCATCCGCGACAAGGTCGCCCGCGAGCTTGCATCGATGGATGCGCTGCTGATCCCGCGCTGCCCGGTCACCCCGGCAAGGCTGAGTATTCTCAAGGCTGCCGAGCCAGCGCTGGCCAGCCGCCAGATCGTCCGCTTGTCACGCTGCTGGGACATTGCCATCAAGTCCGTGTTGCCAGTCGACCTGGCGATGAACATGCCTGCTGGTTCAGCCCACTGACGGGGCATTTTGCGGTATTTCGCCTGCCTT
>JBOFFB010000156.1:0-8852 GCA_051648385.1 Allobosea sp. | reverse complement strand
GGCGCGTCGCGGTCTGCATATCTGCGACCTGACGACCGATTTCGTCAGTGGCGCGGGCGGTCTGGCTGGCAAGCTGCTTGACCTCCTGCGCGACCACGGCGAAACCCCGGCCGGCTTCGCCTGCGCGAGCCGCCTCGATTGTTGCGTTGAGGGCCAGAAGGTTCGTCTGCTCGGCAATGCTGGTTATAAGCGTCACCACTTCACCGATGCGGGTTGATGACGTTGCCAGTACGCCAACCAGTTGTCGGGTTTTGTCCATGGCTGTCACAGCTTCTGCCGTGACGCTGGAACCCTGCGAGATCTGCTGCGAGATGTCGAGAATCACGGAGTTGAGCTCTTCGGCGGCAGCGGCGGCCATGCGCACGCTGTCGGAAGAGCCGGACGATGCAGAACTGGCAGCACTGAGTTGAACGGCTGTAAGTTCTGCAGCCTGCCTCAACACTTCGGCATTGCTGCGGAGCGACTGGGTCGTGAGCATCACGCTGGACACGGATGTTTCGACCGCGCTGTTGAGATTGCGTGCAGCGTCGGCCAGCACGTCTGCCCTCTGCATCTGCGCCTCTGACTCGCGGGCTTCCATGTCTGTCATCATCGCCTTTTCGATCAAGGCGGCACGCAGTTGCTCCATGGCGCGTGCGGCATGGCCGAATTCATTCTCCAGTTGCCGGTCAGCAACCTCGATGGACAACTGGCCAGCGGCCATCGCCTGCATTGTTGTCTGCATGCGTAGCAATGGCTTGAGGTTCAGTCGCAGCATCAGCACGACCAGCAGCAAGCTGAGCACCATGCCCAGCCCCGCACCCAGGACCACACCATTTGAAATCGTCGTGGCCACAATATCTACTTCGGCCTTGCGCTTGCCAACGTAAAGAATGCCCCCCACCGAACCATCCGCGACAATGATCGGGACATATTCGGTGAAGTATGGCTGCCCCAGGATGATGGCTTCACCACTGAAGATACGGCCTGCACGAATAGCGGCAAACACCGGATTTGCCTGTCCGAGCGTGGTGCCAATGGCGCGGGTGCCATCGTCACGTTTCACGGACGTTGTTATGCGAACGTAGTCACCTTTGGCTGTATCCCAGCGGAACAATGTGGCGGTGCCACCAAGGATGCGGGTGACATTGTCGACAAGTTGATGGTCTGGCATATCCGGCACTGACGGCATCTGGATCCGCTCGATGCCGCCTGGCCTGCTGAAGACCTCGGTGCCAGCTTGGGCGCCACGCAGAAGGTGGGCGGCAAGCTTCATGGCGCTGGCCTGCTCGGTGAGCGCCTTGGTTGTCATGGTGCGTTCCACCACCTGATGCGACCAGAATGCGAGCCCGCCGGCGCTTGCCATTAAAACAAGGCCAAGGCCGATAGCCATTTTTGCCACCAATGGCAGGCGGCTCCAGAACGGCAACATGAAAAATCCTGTCACAACACCCGAACAATGCAACAAGTAGTGCAACGCGGATGGTTAACTGATTGCAAACAAATCCGTTTGATGGGTCAAGATGCGTCAATCTTTCGCAATCTGACGCAGAATATTGCGGGCGATCTGGCTGTCGGCATCCATTTGCACGATCAACGCGGCGATGTTGTCGAATTTTTCTTCGCCTCTGATCCAGTCTGCGAATTCAACTTCGAGAATTTGTCCGTACAGGTCACCGTCGAAGTCAAAGACGAAAGCTTCGAGCCGGGGAGCGCCATCGTCAAAGGTCGGTCGTCGTCCGAAACTGGCGATACCCGGTCGCCATTCTCCGGCAATGCGGATGCGCACCGCGTAGATGCCGTGCCTGAGCTGGTTGTCTGGTGACAGCAGCATGTTGGCGGTGGGATAACCGAGCAGGCGTCCGCGCTTGTCGCCGTGGACAACCTCCGCCTCGACACGCCAGCGGTAGCCCAGCAGCGCGTTGGCAAGCATCAGGTTGCCATGCGCCAGTGCTGTGCGGATGCGGGATGAAGACACCACCTGCCCATCCTCATCAAGCACGGGCGCGACCACCGACACTGGACGCGAAAGGCGCGCAAACGCAGCTTTGAGGCTGGCCGCATTTCCTGAGCGACCGTGTCCGTAGGCAAAATCATCCCCCACAACCACACCTGACGCATCGATGGCATCCAGCAGAAGCGTCTCAACGAACTCAGCCGCAGACTGGCCTGCGAAGTTGCGGTCGAAAACAAGCTCGGCAACTGCGGCGCAACCAAGCTCGGCAAGCAGGCTTCTGCGCACGGGCGCGGGCGTCAGGCGGAAGACGGGCTTGCCGGGATTGAAGACCGTGCGTGGATGCGGCTCGAACGTGACGAGGGCAACGGGGCGATCCATGCTGGCGGCAATACGGAAGGCTTCGGCCAGAAGCGCCCTGTGGCCATGATGTACCCCATCAAAGTTGCCGATCGCGCAAACAGCGCCGCGCATAGCGGCCGGGGCCATGCCTCCGCCATGCCAGACCGCAATCTCGCGCGTGGTCAGTTTCGGGTTTTCGCCAATCACGGATTGCTCACTTCGGGTTCGACTGCAAAACGGGGTGCCGTGAAGCCATACAGCCGTCAAGCCGTAGATTGAACGCGCCAGTCAGGCTTAACCCGTTATCAACTCCCGTCAGGTATTTCTTCACAGATGTTCCGTTCTTGTGAGCGGCAACGGGCTATTGGCTCGCCTGGGCGGGTCGGGGTTTTGACGGAGTACTCTGATGGCGCTTGATACGTCCATGCCGATCCTTGTGGTCGATGATTATCAGACCATGGTTCGCATCATCAAGAACCTGCTCAAGCAGCTTGGTTTCGAGGATGTGGATGATGCCGCCGATGGCACCGCGGCGTTGGGCAAACTGAAGCAGAAGAAATACGGGCTGGTCATTTCCGACTGGAACATGGAGCCCATGACCGGCTTTGAACTGCTGCGCCATGTGCGCGCGGATGATGGCCTCAGGGCCATGCCATTCATCATGGTCACGGCCGAATCCAAGACCGAGAATGTCATTGCGGCGAAAAAGGCCGGTGTGAACAACTACATCGTCAAGCCGTTCAACGCTCAGACCCTGAAAACCAAAATCGAAGCCGTCTGCGGCGGCTGACCGATCACATTCGACAAAAGAGCCGTCACATGACGACTGAAACCGCAGACATCGCGGAGCTTGGCACAGCCGATAACTATCGGCTGCTGGCCCGTGAGGTCGACCTCGTTGCTCTCTACATCACGGACCTGCGTGCAGCCATCAACGAGTTGGGTGTGCAGGACATCACCGACAGGAAACTGAACGTAGCCCACGCCGACATTCACGACGTGATCCAGCACACGCGCTCAGCCACCGACACCGTGCTCGATACGGCCGAAGGCCTGATGGCGGCAGCCGAAACCGGCCCGGCCTATCGCGAACTTGTCGAAGACCGGATGATACGCCTCATGGAAGCGTGCAGCTTCCAGGATCTGACCGGTCAGCGCCTGGCGCGTGTCGCAGAGACATTGAACGCCATGGAGGAACGGCTCCAGAGATTTGCCGCACTCGTCAAGCCGCGGGGCAAAACGCACTGTGCAGGGCCTCACGAAAAGCAGCGCGAGGATTGGCGTCACCACAATCTCGTCAGTGGCCCCGGCAACGCCGACGCGATGAACCAGGACATGATTGATCGTCTGCTGGCCAAGATCGCCTGACTTTCCTGACGCTAGATCATCCCGCATTGAGATGGATTCCATCTCAATGCGGAAAGATGATCGATTATAATAAGTTAGAGCATTGCGTACTCACAAAACCGGTATCCACTTTTGTGCGCAATGCTCTAGCCACGGCGGCCGGAGGCAATCTTACCAGACCAGCCGCGTCATGACATAGGTCGGCTGAAACGCCTGCTTCGCCAACCATGTCTCATAATCGCTATGCCAGTTCTCGCGGCCAACATCGCCCCAGTGAATGCCGTCGAGCAGTAGAATCGAGCGCACCCCAAGCGCACTGGCACCGGCGATGTCCGTCCGGATTGCGTCACCGACTGCAGCCACCCGAGACAGATCCGCTGCCTTGCCGCTCACCTCGGAGGCCAGCGCAAGCGCCTGCTGATAGACCGGCAGGTATGGTTTGCCGGCGTAGACCGTCTTGCCGCCGAGCTTCTCGTAGGCCTGCGCCATCGCACCCGCACATGGGATCAGCTTGTGGCCACGCTCGACGATCAGATCGGGATTGGCGCAAATCATCAAAAGCCCGCGCTTTGCCATGACTTCAAGCGTCTTCGCGTAGTCGGCGGGAGTTTCGGTTTCATCATCGGTGAAGCCGGTACAGATGAAATAGTCAGCCGTCTCGGCTGAAGCGAAACTCACGTCGAGCCCGGCGAACAAGGTATGGTCGCGGTTGGGACCGAGATGAACGACGCTCTGCCCTGCCCGCGCGATGACCATTTCCCGCGTGAGATCACCCGATGTGATGATCCGGTCGAATGTCTTGGTCGAAACGCCATAGCCGAGAAGCTGCGGTATCACATCGACCGAAGGCCTCGGCGAGTTGGAGACCATGATGACGGTACCGCCCGCAGCCCGGAAGGTTTCCAGCGCAGCAACGGCCGCCATGTGGGCTTTCTGACCATTGTGAACGACACCCCATACGTCGCAGATCAGGACGTCGATCGTGCTGGACAGGTCACGAAATGCCGAAACCAGCTCGGGTTTGCCCGATGTGTTGGCAACAAGATCGTTCATGCATTCTCCGCAAGATCGCTGACACCGGCTGAGTGACGGAGCGGATGGCTTGCGTCAAGGGCAAGCCATTGTCTGTCTCAGGCGCGCCTCAATACGGAACGGAACGGCAGACGTTCGGGTTGCTGATTGACTTTAGCGCTGGCAACCGGGCGTGCGACCACCGGGATGCTGTCGACAAGTGCCTCCGAACTGGCAACAGTGGAATTGGTTCCGGCGGCCTCGGCCCGTTCGGCTGGCGGCAAAAAGACTTCAGGCTTGATCGGCCTCGGCTGCGAAATTGCAAAGCCTTGGGCCAGCAAGATATCAAGATCGATCAGGTCCGCAACAAGGCGGTCGGTTTCAGCACGCTCGCCAATCAGTTCGATGCCGGCCCGGCGCAGCAATTGCGCAAAATCACCCGCCGCAATGTCGAGCCCGGACGCATGGTCACCGAGACCAGCCAACACGGCCGCAGGAACCTTGAAGAAGCGCACGCCGCGATCCGCGAATGCCACGGGATCGACTCTCAGATCGGTGACCTGGTCAATGGCGAAGCGCACGCCGTTGGCCGCCATGCCGCCAACGATGCCGAGCCGGGTTGGATCCAGAGAACGCCATACACGTTGCGGAATCTCGATCACCAGACGCGCTGCCTGGGCCCGGAAAGCCTCCAGCACCTTGGCAATGGAGCCCAACGCACGAGGTTCAGCCCATGTGCCTGCGGACAGGTTGAGCGACACGAACTGGTCCTGCGCTCTGGCATTGATGTGACCACCGATTGCCAGAACCTGGGTCAGTACCTGGGCATCAAGACCAGCGCCGTGACCTGAACGTTCAAGGATCGCGATGAACTCGGCTGGCATCAACAGCGAGCCGTCAGCCAGACGCAACCTTGCGAGGGCTTCATAGCCCACGGTCCGGCGCTGCGGCAGGGCCGCGATCGGCTGAAGGTGCACTTCGATGCCGCCATTGGCGAAAGCCGCGACAATTGCAGCCAGTCGCGCTTCATCGCGGCGCTTCAGGCCTGCATCCACCGCCTCGGCAGAATGCGCGACGAGTGCCATCGGACCTTTTCCTACCGGCGTAGCTTTCGACGATGCGGTCGCAATTGCCACTTGTGGTGCCGGTTCGTCATGAAACCGGGCTTTGGCAAGCCGCTCCTCATGTTCGGATACAGCATTGGCGACATCACGCAACACGCCTCCCAGCAGCCCGACCTCGGCAGTCAGTTCTGCGAGAGAGGTCCGCGTCGGCGCGATATCAGCTTCGCGCAATGGCTCGGAATCAACCCGTGAACGCAGGCCGTCGAGCTTGATGCGGGTGGCACCAAGGCGGACATTGAGCTCGCCGACATTGCGCGCTATCGCATCCATCTCACGTCGCCTGTGCGCATCAAGCGACATCAACGCTGACAACGAGGCGAGCCCCATCACGCCAACCGCACATGGCAGGGCCAGCATTGGCGGCAGCACATAGCCGAGGCCGACAGCCGCCGCGATGCCTGCCAGCGCGCTCAGGAGTGGCGTCTGCAAAGAAGGCTCGATCCCGGGAATTCGCCTGCGAGCTTTGCCTGGACGGCTCGGCGCGGGTGGCGGCACATCAGTCATTCGTCAACCTCAGAAACGTCGGATTGTGCTCGGTCGGGAAAGCCGAATCACCATCATCAGCCTACGACAGCCGGTGCAATCGTCACAGCCATCCGTAGATGCGTCCGTCCATGCGTCCGTTCCTGCCGCAACGCCGATCCACGTTGGTCTCAGCCTCTGTTGAACTCCGAAAGGCCGCCGCGAACCAGCGCATCAAGCAGCATGGCACGTACCTCGCTCGCGAAGAAAGCGCGGTCGAGGAACTGGCCGGCGTCTTCGCTGAAAACGGGAGACAGCATCGCCAGCTTGCGCATGGCCGCCATCGACTGGTCACGCGAGCCTCTGTCGGATGCTGCGATCGCCTGCGCGAGAAGCGCCAGCGGGGCCTCGGCAATTTCGAGTGCCATCAAAGCCTGCCGGGTACCTTCCACATCGCCGACCTCTCGCGCCGAGAGGTACAGATAAAATTCATGCCAGACCGGGCGTGCGCGGTTGACCTCGGCAGCGCGCAGCAGCAGTGGCCGCCCCTCCCGTGCCCGACCCGCCTGGGTCAGGCGCGCACCGAGATCAGCGAGGATGTCTGTGTCGAAAGGATTGCGCCGGACCGCTTCGAAACCGACCTTCAAGGCCTCTGCGGTTTCACCACTGACGGTCAGCACCGCCATCAGACTTTGCAGCGCACGGGCACTTTCGGGGGCAAGCGCCACGGATTGCTGAGACGCCTTTCTTGCCCGATCAAGGGCCGAGCCCGGCCTCGGGTTATAGCCAATGCGGTATTCGTCGAGATGGATCATGGCCAGCAGCGCCCATGCCGGATGATAGTTCGGATCGGCCTTCACGGTCGCCTCAAGGCAATCGCGCACCTCTGCATGCCGTTCGGCAGATGGGCTCGACCAGTAGTCATATGTCTTCACGATGCACTGGACCGGTCGGCCCCCAGTGCCGTTCAAGCGCAGGTCGGAATAGATGCGGCCATAAGGTTGAGCGATGCGCACGGCATTGATGCGTGCAACCTCCTTGATCTGGTCAGGCCTGGACAAGGTCGCCCGCGCAAACTCACCAGCACCAGCAAAAACAACACGCCCGTTCGCCACATCATAGAGCCTGAGTGCCGTCGTGACCTTGTCCAGGCCTTCGCCCTCGGCACTGAACTCGATGCGGTAAGTGGGTCGGACTGGCGGTGCATTGTTGACGCTGGATGCGCCTTTCAGCACAGTAAAGTCATCGAACCGTGACAGCGCATCCGACAATTGCTGGTCATATTGCCGACCAGCTATATTGATGGCTTCATCTTCGCCGGGCACAAAAGCGACCTGGATGGTGGGTTGCCGCCGGGCGGCGGATGTCAAAGGTTCGAGACTGGCGACGCTCTCCGGCAGAAGGCCAGCCGCGTTGCGCTGCAAGACGTAGCCTGCCGCACCCGCCGTGATGGCAACAGCCGCTGCCGCAGCCAGCCAGCGATAACGAATTGCGCGCGCAGATCTGACCGAAGGCATGGCCGCCGCTGGCAGGGCAGGACGGGTTCGGGAAGCGGGCACATCCTGTGTCAGCGCTGCCGCGGGCAACACGGCCGCAGGAGCCACAGCAATCCGCTCGGCGGACCTGTCAGGTACAACTTCGGCTCGATGCGGCGCAATCCGCTCGAAACGTGGGACGTAAGAGCCGCGCTCGACGATGATCCGGACAGGATCATTGGCACCATCACCCGCATAATATGCATCGATGGCCCGGCGCAGGCGGCCTGCTTCGACACGCACGATCGGATCGGCGACCGGATCAAAATCATCAGGCCTTCCAAGAGCTTCCACTGCGATGGTGTAGCCCTTGATTTCAGTTTGGCGCCCCAGCATCGTTGTCGTGACGATATATTTCAGGAAAGACGCAAGTTGCGGCGCGGAGCGGAAGGCGGCGCTGCGGGCGATCCTTTCGTGCGCTTCGACGGCTTCGTGTTTGGCAACACCGCCAAGAACAACAGCCAGATCGGGCTTGGCATAATCGCTCACATCGATAGCTTTCGCATTGATCACTGATGCCGACGGGCATGAACGCGAATTTGCAGACCGTCACCAATCTGCATGGGATGCTGACATTTCGAAACCCAGGACAGCAGAGTCCTAAACCATAGTCCGCAATCGGCTTTTTGCATAGCGCCGAAGAAACGCGGCTTGCCCATGTCCACCGACACGGCAGACTTGCCACCTGTGTGGCACTGGTCAGCGGTTTACTTGGGCTGCAAGACTGATACCGTACGAGCCTTGGTTTTATCCGGCGCGCCCGCCCCTCAGGAGCAACCCATGTCGTCATCAGCCTCGCGCCCCACAGAGCAGCCCAACGATCTTGAGTCGTTCTGGATGCCATACACCTCCAATCGCGCCTTCAAGAAGGCACCGCGCATGATCAGCCGCGCGGAAGGCATGCATTACTACACCACCGACGGCAAACCGATCATGGATGGCACGGCGGGCCTGTGGTGTTGCAATGCCGGCCATGCCCGCAAGCCGATCATCCGCGCCATCCAGGCGCAGGCCGAGGAACTGGACTATGCGCCCGCCTTCCAGTTCGGCCACCCCAAGGTGTTCGCAGCCGCCGCGCGCGTCGCAGCTCTGGCGCCG
>JBOFFB010000155.1:0-8067 GCA_051648385.1 Allobosea sp. | reverse complement strand
CGCATCGTCTTCGTGATGCATGGCGTGCTGCGCAATGCCGATGTCTACCGCGACAACTGGATCAGGCATGCCCAGCAACACCGCTTCTTGCTGGTGGTGCCGGAGATGACGCGCCGCGAGTTTCCGGGCGATGCGGGCTACAATTTCGGCAACATGGTGGAACGTCAGGGAGGCCCGGCCAAACCGCCCGAGCAATGGGCCTGGCGCTCGATCGAGAAGATCTTCGACGCAGTCAAGCTGGCGGCAGGATCACAGCGCGAAACCTATTCGATCTTCGGCCATTCGGCAGGCGCGCAATTCGTGCACCGGTTGGTGACGTATGCGGACAACCCGCGTGTCGATGCCGCTATTGCAGCCAATGCCGGCTGGTACACGCTGCCGCTTTTTGGCGAGAGTTTCCCCTATGGCTTGACAGGCAGCCCGGCCACCGAGGAGCGCTTGAAACTCAACCTGCAGAAACCGCTCGTCATCCTGCTCGGCGATCAGGACACGAATCGCGACGATCCCAACCTCAGGCGCGACGCCGGTTCTGACAGGCAAGGCCAGAACCGTTTCGAGCGAGGCCAGTTCTACGTCAGGACGGGGGCTACGGAAGCGGCCCGTCTGGGCGTGCCCTTCGGCTGGAAAACCGAGATAGTGCCAGGGGTCGGGCACAACAATGACGGCATGAGCAATGCTGCCGTCAGGTGGCTGTTTCCGAAGAAATAGGTAACGCGCGCAATCGCCGGGTTGATCTGCTCAGCGCCGCACGATTTCCACGCGGCGGTTGCGGCCTTGCCCCTCGGGAGTGTCGTTCGAAGCGACAGGCGATGACATGCCAGCACCGAATGCGGTCAAGCGGCTCGCTGCGATGCCCTGCCCCGCGAGTGCTCGCGTCACGGCCTGTGCCCGCCGCTGCGACAGCGCCACGTTGTAGTCAAACGCTCCCTGGTTGTCCGTGTGCCCGGCAACCACAACGCTGAGCGCAGGATTGACACGCAGGAACGCAACAATCGCCTCGATTTGCGGCGCAGATTCCGGCTTGACCTCAGCCTTGTCGACATCGAAGTAAATGCCGTAGAGCGCTACTTTGCCGGTGGCATCAAGTGCCGACTTCAGCTCAGATGCGCCCAGCACGCGAATGCGATCCGCCTCCATACCGCGCACCTCGATCACTTCGAGGCGCGTCTGAATGATCTGCATGGCCTGTTGGACATAGATGGCAACAAGCACATCACCCTCTGCACGCTTCAGACGGAGCGCTGTGTAGCGACCTGTCTCCGAACTGGCAGTCATCGCCATGGCCAAAGGACGACCGTCGATCACCGCAGACCGCAAACTGCCGCCGGTGCGATCACCGCAGGTGTCGCGATAACATTCGAAAAGCTGTTCGAAACCTCGGCCTGCCAAGGTCTGCTGGTAGTTGCGCAAAACCTCCAACGGCGACCGATCAGCCGACGTCCGGTAGACAATCGTTGTTTGCCTGCCCGCTGCCTGAAGGACATTCTGATCGCCAAGGACGTTTCGCGTCACGACCGGCCCGATGACGACACGCGCTTCTTCAAACGCGACCTGCTGATAGGCGTGGATGCGGCTGCCCTCGTAACGCCCGACAAGCGGGTGATCCTTCGAGCCCGTTGGCTCGGGGCGCGGCACCTGAGCATACGCCGCAGATGACATGTGCAGCAAGGTCATCACGGCAACCAGCAAACGGATCAGCATGTTGGAAACCCCTGTCACCGCGCCATTCAGAGTGTTACCTTAAGCAAGCGGCACGATCAGTTGCAAGCCTGCAACGCGATAGATGATGATGCTACCGCCTCAGCCACTCCGCCACCACCCGCCGCTCGGCCAATGTCATCTCGCTGAGATTGTTCGGCGGCATGGCGTGGGTCATCACCGACTGCATGCGGATCGCGTCCCTTTGCAAGGCGATGCGCTCGGGCGTGTGCAGCAGCACGCCCTTGGGTGCGATCTGGATTCCGGGCCATCCCGGCTCCGGCGCATGACACATGGCGCAGCGCCCGGTGATGATGTCGGTGACATGGGCGGGTGGCAAGCTCAGGCCCGCCAATTGGATGCGCTGCTCGTCGAGTTGCCTCAAACCAAGCCGCACACGACCGCCGGGGCTCGATGCCATCGCCACCCAGAAGGCAAGCCAGATGGCCAGAGCCGCCACTGCCCACGTCCACCATGGCGACTTGGCATGGTCGAGGTGCCGCACATTGTAGAAATGCCGGATGATTGCACCAGCCACGATCACCAGCGCTGTGATGACCGGGATGACGGCGTTGTTGGCGTAGGTCACGGGGTAGTGGTTGGCCAGCATCATGAACACCACCGGCAAGGTGATGTAGTTGTTGTGGGTCGAGCGCTGTTTGCCGATCTTGCCGTATTTCGCGTCCGGAGTCCGGCCTGCGATCAGGTCAGCTACCACCTTGCGCTGATTCGGGATGATGACCATCAGCACGTTGCCGGCCATCATGGTTGCCATCAGCGCACCGATATGGATCATTGCGCCTCGGCCCGAGAAGACCTGCGCGTAGCCCCAGGCCATCGCCACGACGAAGCCGAAACCGAACAGCGCGAGTAGGTTCTCGCTTTTCGCCAACGGCGAGCGGCAGAGCGCGTCATACACTGCCCAGCCCAGCACCAGCGAGGCAACACCAATGGCGCTGGCCTGCCAGGCTGGCAGCACCATCACCGCTGGGTCAATCAGGTAAAGCGAGGACTGCGCGTAGTAGATCCAGACCAAGAGGAAAAAGCCCGAAAACCAGGTCCAGTAGGCCTGCCATTTATGCCACGTCAGCTCCGCCGGCATGAAATCGGGCGCGACCGTGAACTTCTTCATCTCGTAGAAGCCGCCACCATGCACCTGCCAGGACGAGCCCGCCACGCCCTTCTCCGCACCGGGCACGGGCTTCAGCGAAGCATCAAGGTGCATGAAGAAGAACGACGAACCAATCCAGGCGATGCCCGCGATGACATGGAGCCAGCGCAAAAGCATGGAGCCCCATTCCAGGAGATAGGCATCAAGCATCAGGTAAACTCACGGTGCGACAAGTGACGGCGATTTGAATGGATTCCTGATTTGCACACCTGCAATCACCGCGCCATCGGACAAATCCTCGGTGTAGAGAATACCGCAGCCCGCCAGCGAGGCACTGGCAATGATCATGCTGTCGTAGATTCGAAATTGATGATCCCGCGCGATCTGCACACCAAGCCTATGGGTGTTCATCGTCAGTGGAACGATCAACGCAACCATGTCCGTAAAATCCTGAAGTGAGGCGTCAATTTCTGTCCACGGCAAGGCAAGCTTTCGCTTGGCCACGTTCACAAACTCATTGAGCACTTGAACACTGATGACAGGCCGCTCAAGCACCAGTTGCTTGGCGCGGAGCATGCGGTGGTCAATCCCGATCGAGTACACGAGAATATTGGTGTCGAGAAAGACGTTCACCCTTTGTCGTCCAGATCTTGGCCTCGTTCGTTCGCTTCATCGCGATCGAACTTATAATTGGGTGGCAAGGGCCATGCACGCGTCCGGAACCGCTCGATCGCCCGCGCGCGCCGCTCGTCTTTGGCCAGCGCGATCGTGCCGTCAGGCTGCGCCACCATGGTCACTTCGTCACCGGCTTTCAGGCCCAACTCATCGGTCAAAGCCTTGGGCAGGCGGACGGCAAGGCTGTTTCCCCATTTCGAAATCTGCATGATGCCCTCCTTGAGGATATACATTTGCCATGTATATCATTGACATCTGTGAGATCAAACCGAGCCGGAGTTTTCCGCCATGGGCCGCCTGTCCACCCACGTGCTCGACACTGTCAATGGCGGCCCGGCAAAGGGGGTTCGCATCACGCTTCACCGCATCGATGGCGAAGCGCGTACCGGCCTCAAGGACGTGTTGACCAACGCCGATGGCCGCACCGACGAACCGATGCTGATTGGCGACACCTACAAGCCCGGCACCTATGAACTCAGCTTTCACGTCGGGGCTTACTTCGCAGCCCACGGCACCGCGCAGGCCAGCCCGCCATTTTTGGATGTCGTGCCGATCCGCTTCACCATTGCCGAGGCTGATGGCCACTATCACGTGCCGCTGCTATGCTCGCCGTGGGCCTATTCGACCTACAGGGGTTCGTGATGTTCAACCCGGCCACCGCCCCCTACCCGCGCGACCTGATCGGCCATGGCCGCAATCCGCCGCATGCCAACTGGCCGAATGCCGCACGCATCGCGGTGCAGTTCGTGATCAACTACGAGGAAGGCGGTGAAAACTGCATCCTGCATGGCGACGCGGCATCCGAAGCCTTCCTGTCCGAAATCGTCGGCGCGGCGGCCTGGCCCGGCCAGCGCCATATGAACATGGAGTCGATCTACGAATACGGCTCTCGCGCCGGTTACTGGCGGCTCTGGCGCATGTTCACGGAGCGCAAGATGCCCGTGACGGTCTATGGTGTGGCCACCGCGATGGAAAAGGCCCCCGATGTGGTCGCCTCAATGAACGAAGCCGGATGGGAGATCGCAACCCATGGCCTCAAATGGATCGACTATCGCGACTATGCGCCCGAGGCAGAGCGCGAGCATATCCTCGAGGCCATCCGCATTCACCGCGAGGTGGCAGGCGCACGCCCGCTGGGGTTCTACCAGGGGCGCTGCTCGGCCAACACGCTGATGCTGGCGATGGAGGAAGGTGGCTTTCTCTACACCGCCGACAGCTATTCCGACGATCTGCCGTACTGGATCATGGGCCCGCGCGGCCCGCAATTGATCACACCCTACACGCTCGATGCCAACGACATGCGCTTTGCCACGCCGCAGGGCTTCAACAGCGGCGACCAGTTCTTCAGCTACCTGAAGGACACCTTCGATGTGCTCTATGCCGAGGGCGAAACTGCACCCAAGATGATGTCGATCGGCCTGCATTGCCGCCTTGTCGGCAGACCCGGTCGTGCTGCAGCGCTGGCCCGCTTCCTTGATTATGTGCAGAGCCACGAGCAAACCTGGGTGGCGACCCGGCTCGATATCGCGAAGCACTGGGTCCGGCATCATCCGCCAGTTTGTGGCTATGTGCCGTCCGCCATGTCTCCGGCCCTGTTCATGGAGCGTTTCGGCAGCGTTTGGGAACATTCTCCCTGGGTTGGCGAGGCCACGCTCGCAGTAGGGCTCACCAGCGCCGAAGACAGCGCGGCAGGCCTTCATGCCGCCATGTGCCGGACCATGCGCGCCGGCTCACCAGACCAGCAACGCAATCTCATCCTCGCGCACCCTGACCTTGCCGGAAAACTTGCGGCAGCCAAGATGCTGACGCCCGAATCCACCGCCGAGCAGGCGGCGGCCGGGTTGGATCACCTCACGGCTGATGAGAAGGCGCGCTTTACCAGGCTCAATGACGCTTACGAGACACGCTTCGGTTTTCCCTTCATCATCGCCGTGAAGGACAACACCAAGGCCAGCATCCTCAGTGCTTTCGAAGCGCGACTCAAAAACAACACAGATCAGGAATTCAGTGCCGCACTGGCCCAAATCGAGCGGATTGGTCGGCTGAGGCTTGATTCACTGATGACGTGATCGGCATCGAGGTTGCGGATGTCACGCGAATATGTTGCGACGCAGCAGAACAAAACCTTGGTTGCCGCATTGAAGTTGTCATGACCAGAATCTTCGCCGCTACAGATCCTAACCTTCGTCAAGCTGAGCCGCTGCTCCGGCGCAGGCAAGTTCTCGTCCTCGGCGCTGCAGCGCTGCTTGGTGCCTGCACCCCGCCCGATGCGCCTGACATTCAGTCCCCGCCGACACCGACCCGGCTGACAGGCCTGCCGGAGTTTGACCCTGACCTGATCTATGCCTCGATGCCCGATGAACGCTTCCCGCTGGACGGCGCAGATTTGCGCGAGGTTGACGAGCAGTTCCTTCGCACCATCGCCGAAGCCCCTGCAGGCTTCGCGCCCGGCACCATCGTGATCGACACTTCCGACCGGTTCCTCTACCTCGTCCAGTCCGGCGGCAGCGCCATCCGCTATGGCGTCGGCGTCGGGCGGCAAGGCGCTTCATGGCGTGGCCGCGCACGCGTCGGACGCAAGGCCATGTGGCCGGGTTGGACGCCGACGGCAACAATGATCCGCAATGACCCCGAAAAGAACGGCCCCTGGGCCGGCGGCATGCAAGGCGGACCAGATAATCCGCTCGGCGCACGCGCGCTCTATCTCTATGACGGCTCGCGCGACACGATGTACCGCATCCATGGCACCAACGAGCCATGGAGCATCGGCCAGAATGTCTCGAGCGGCTGCATCCGCCTGATCAACCACGACATCATCGACCTGCATGCGCGCGTGCCAGAAGGCACGACAGTCGTGGTCCGGAACTGATCAAGCAAGTCCGGCTTTTACCATCAGCAGCCGTGATGCCGCGTTGTGCGCTTCCACTTGGCCCTGTAGGTCGATCGTCGCCAACTGACCTTCACGCACGATCAGCCGTCCGTTGATGACGCTCCACGCGGCCTTGGCAGGCGTGCAGAATACCAGCGCCGCCAGCGGATCCGCCTGCGCACCAGCAAAGTCCAGCCCACGAACATCGAATGCCACCATGTCGGCGGCGTAGCCTGGTGCGATCTGGCCGATATCATCCCGGTTCAGCACCTTTGCCCCGCCGCGTGTTGCCAGCTCCAGCGCCTCGCGCGCCGTCATCGCCTGTGGGCCAAAACCGACCCGCGCCAGCAGCATGGCCTGCCGCGCCTCCGCCAGCATGTGCCCGGCATCGGCCGAGGCCGAGCCATCAACACCGAGGCCCACCGGCACGCCCTCCGCCCGCATCTGCCGGATGGGCGCTATGCCCGACGCCAGCCGCATGTTCGAGCACGGACAATGGGCCACACCTGTCCCGGTGCGGCCAAACAACTTGATCGCCGTGTCGTCCAGCTTGACGCAGTGCGCATGCCACACGTTGGGCCCGACCCAGTTCAGGTCCTCAACATACTGCGCCGGTGTTTTGCCGTAGACCTCCAGCGAATAGGTGATATCATTGTCGTTCTCGGCGAGGTGCGTGTGCAGCGACACGCAGTGCTGCCGCGCCAGCAACGCACTCTCCCGCATCAGATCATCGCTGACAGTGAACGGCGAACAGGGTGCCAGCACGATCCGCAGCATGGCGAAGCGCGAGGCGTCATGCCAGCGCTCGATCAGACGCTGCATTTCCTTCAGCACCGCAGCCTCGTCCTCGACGATGGCATCGGGCGGCAAACCACCTTTGCTGACGCCCACTGTCATGGCACCCCTCGCCGCGTGAAAACGGATGCCGACGCGGGCAGCGGCATGGATCGCCTCTTCAAGCGTCGCGCCGTTCACATAGAGATACTGGTGGTCGGACGAGGTGGTGCAGCCCGACAGGACAAGCTCGGACATCGCGGTGACCGCCGAGACATGGAACATGTCGGGCGTGATGTTGGCCCAGATTGGGTAGTGAGCCGTCAGCCAACCGAACAGCTCCGCATCCTGCCCCGCTGGCGTGGCGCGCGTCAGTGACTGGAACATGTGGTGGTGTGTGTTGACGAGGCCAGGCAGCAACACATGGCCGGTGAGGTCGATCACCTCGTCGTGAGGGCCGGGATGCGCGGCAACCACATCGACCGTGGTCCCGACCGCGATGATTTCAGGCCCGCGAACCAGCACCGCGCCATCGGCGATCTCGCGCCTGTCATCGTCCATGGTGGCAAGCACGAGGGCATTTTTGAGAAGCAGGGTCTTCTCGGACATGGGTCAACACTCCGGCCAGCACGAACAGTGCTAACCTGCCCCACTCGATCGAGGAAGGCGAAAAACGCGCCTTAGAGCGTCGCCCGACCCGATTGAATCGTTGGGTTCCCAAATCAGTTTTGGTCTGATTCAAGGTTCACTTCATCTGGAGTGTGTCTTGATGCCCCGATCCTTGTCCGTCGATCTTCGCCCGCGGGTTCTCGATGCCGTCGCTGCTGGCGCGACGCATCGCGAAGCTGGTCAGCGTTTGAGCGTGAGCGCGGCCAGCGTCAGCCGCTGGAAAGCACAGCAGCGAGCAAGCAGCACTCTTGCCCCCAAGCCGCGCGGGGGT
>JBOFFB010000154.1:0-4418 GCA_051648385.1 Allobosea sp. | reverse complement strand
TTGACAGTCACGACGAAGCGCTGCCCGGGCATGTGCGGATTCATGTCCTGCCGGGCTGCGGCGTAGATCCGCTCATCCACAGTGCCGATCCGATGCCGTGGCTGCCGCCACTGAAGCTGGTGTTCGGCTCGCCTTTGCTGTGGGCCAACGGGCCGGACGTCGCGGTCGAAGCTGTCTCCCGCGCACGGGCTGCCGGGGCCGAGGTCACGCTGTCGCTGATCGGGCGTGCCTGCCAGCCGGGCCGGGCCGCAGTGCCCGAAGCGACTTTGCTCGGCTGGAGCCGGATGGCCGGCATCAACTGGTTTGCGCCCACTGCAGATGTGTCGCAAATCTGGCGGCAGCATCATATGCTGGTCTTGCCGTCGCGTGGCGGTGACGGCTTGCCGCTGTTGGTGACGGAGGCGGCCTCGGCAGGGCGTGCCATCCTGACAAGCGATGCCGCTGGTTGCCGCTCCTTCGTTCGTGACGGCATTGACGGACTTGTGGTGCCAAAGGACGATGTCGGGGGACTGGCCAATGCCATCATCCAGCTTGCCCGAGCGCCTGGCTTGATCGAACGCATGGGGCGGAGTGCCCGCGAACGGGTTCTGGACGGCTATACCGAGCGACATGTGATGGAAGCGTACAAGCGCATCTGGCAACAGGCGCTGCAACGCGAGGTGGTGGTGTGAGCGCAGCTTCGGTCGCTCAATCGCCTGTGGAGCGCCGGGCCTTCATCTTGCAGCATACGCGGCTGCTGCCAGTGCCGCATGCACCGGAGCTGTCCTTGCATGTCGCCGATGAAGCGACGGCGCTATGGCAAAAGACCGAGGACGAGTTGGGTGCCATTGGCCTGCCACCTCCCTTCTGGGCCTTTGCCTGGGCAGGCGGGCAGGCGCTGGCACGGCATCTGCTCGATCATCCGGAACTCGTGGGCGGCAAACGCGTGCTCGATTTCGCCTCAGGATCGGGGCTGGTAGCCATCGCCGCCGCGAAAGCGGGTGCTACCCAAGTCGAAGCCGCTGATATCGACGGTTATGCGCTTGCTGCCATTGACCTCAATGCGGCTGCAAACGACGTGAAGCTCAAAGTGCTGGCTGATGACCAGATCGGGCGTGATGATGGCTGGTCCGTCATTCTGGCTGGCGACATCTGCTATGAGAGGGAACTTGCCGGGCGCGTGATCGACTGGCTTCAGGTGCTGGCGCGGCGAGGCGCAACCGTGCTCATCGGTGACCCGGGGCGGGCGTACCTTCCGAAATCGAAGCTCAACCTGCTGGCCTGCTATCAGGTTCCGGTGACGCGGGAGCTTGAGGACACGGACATCAAGTCGACCAGTGTCTGGCAACTGGAAGGCTGATACTCAGCCGAACTCCTCATCCGAATTCCTCATCCGAATTCTTGGCGCAAGTCGATGGTCGCCTTCTGGCCGATATCCGCGAAATGGGCTGCGAGCCACTTTCTGGCGGCAGCTCGACCGGCCTCCTTCAGCATCAGGAAGAAGTCAAGTTTGGCCGTCAGCTTTGACGACGCATCAACGTCCTTCAGCGCCTCGCTGAGTGCGATCCGGTGCATCAGTATCTTCTTGTAGTCCTTGGTCGACAGCTGGCCCTTGTCGATCAACCGGGTGACGAAATCAATGGCGCGCATCTCGCGCAACAACGTGGCGTTGAAGGTGATCTCGTTGAGCCGGTTCTGGATGTCGGTTGGCGTCTTCGGCGTGCCCTTGCGCTCCACCGGGTTGATTTGCACCAGCAGGATATCATCGGTGCCGGTGCCGTAGAACAGCGGATAGAGCGCCGGGTTGCCCATGTAGCCGCCATCCCAATAGGGCACGCCATCAATCTCCACCGCCTGAAACACGGTGGGCAGGCAGGCCGAGGCCATGACGTGATCAGCGGTCAGTTCGGAGCCGCCGAAGACCTTGGCCTTGCCGGTTTCGACATTGGTGGCCGAAATGAAAAGGCGAATGTCCTTGCAAGTACGTACCCGCTCAAAGTCAATCTCGCGTTCGAGGAAGGCCTTCAGCGGGTTGATGTTGAGCGGGTTGAAGTCGTAGGGGCTGGCTGATTGCTTGAAGAGCCCGAGCCAGAACTCACCGAAGCCGAAGCCGTTCAGCGCCGAAGAGCTGAAGAAACTGTCGAAGATCGTGCGCTGGGCAAGGCTGAGCTTGCCATCCGTGCTGATGGCCCGCCAGAATGTATCGAGACCCTTGCGGGCACCATCCGCACCACCCTGGATCCAGCCGTCGGCCAGCACAACGGCATTCATCGCACCAGCGCTGGTGCCGGAAATCGCTTCGAAATCGAGCCTGCCATCCTCGATCAACTGGTCGAGCACGCCCCAGGTGAAAGCGCCATGCGCGCCCCCGCCCTGCAGCGCGAGCGAAATTTGTTTCTTGGCTGTCACGCGGCTGTCCAGCCGCCATCGATCGACAGCGTCGTGCCGGTGATCGAGGCGGCTGCATCGGAGGCCAGGAAAACGGCCGCCGCCGCTACTTCCTCGATCGAAACAAACCGCTTGGTCGGCTGGGCCTTCAGCAGAATGTCATTGATGACCTGCTCTTTAGTCAGCCCGCGCGCCGCCATCGTGTCGGGGATCTGCTTTTCGACAAGTGGCGTCCAGACATAGCCGGGCGCGATATTGTTGACCGTGATGCCGTCGGTCGCGACCTCAAGCGCCACCGTCTTGGTCAGGCCCATCACCGCGTGCTTGGAGGCGACGTAAGCCGATTTGAACGGCGACGCGACAAGGCTGTGGGCCGAGGTGATGTCGATGATGCGGCCCCACTTGCGCGCCTTCATGCCCGGCACTGCGGCGGCGATGGCATGGAAGGCCGAGTAGAAATTGATGCGCATCAGAAGATCGAGCCTGTCTTCCGGGAAAACCTCGATCGGCGAGACATACTGGATACCGGCATTGTTGACCAGGATATCGACGCTGCCAAGCTCGCTTTCCGTACGCTTGATCAGGTGCCTGACCTCGTCTGTCTTTGCCATGTTGGCGGGGTCGAACAAGACGGTGACGCCACTTTCCTTGGCGAGCGCTGCGCGGATCGTCTCGCAGTCAGGCGTCGGCAAGCCGTTCAACATGATGTTGCAGCCTTCTGCAGCCAGTGCCTTGGCGATGCCAAGGCCAATACCACTGGTTGATCCCGTGATGACGGCGTTGCGACCCTTGAGCGGCATGATCTGTTTCCTTCGGGTTCTTTAAATATATGCTGCAGCGCAACATAGGCGCTTTGAAGGCCCGCGCAAGATCGGCCTCCAATTCGTCGTCTGCATGACAATCAAGTGCATGACAATCAAGGCCTGAGCTTTTGCGATGCACGTCATGCACGAGGTGCACTACGGACAGATTGACCGCACGATGCACCTTGTCCAAGTATTTTGCATGACATCCATCATCGCCAATTCGGCATCGAGCCGCCCCCTGATGCCGGTACTGGCCGCGCTCAGCGTCGCACACCTGCTCAACGACCTGATCCAGTCGATGATCCCGGCGATCTATCCACTGATCAAGGAAGCCTACCAGCTCGATTTCACCCGCATCGGGTTGATCACGCTGGCCTTCCAGGTGACATCGTCGCTGCTGCAACCCTTGCTGGGCATGATCACCGACAAGCGGCCATGGCCCTATGCGATGGTGGCTGGCATGGGCTCGACACTGTCGGGCCTTTTGGGGCTTGCCTTTGCATCCAGCTACGAGATGGTGCTGGTTTCGGCAGCGCTGGTTGGCTTGGGCTCGGCCGTGTTCCACCCCGAAGCGACCCGCATGGCGCGCCACGCTGCCGCTGGCCAGCAAGGTTTCGCACAAGGCATCTTCCAGATCGGTGGGCATGCGGGCTATGCACTCGGCCCGCTGCTTGCCGCCGCCATCGTGGTGCCGCGCGGGCAGGCCAGCCTGGCCTGGTTCTCGGTGGTGGCGCTCAGCGCGATGGTGCTGATGTCGTGGACCGCGACACGCTACATTGCGTTGAGGCGCGAGCAGGTCGCCGCTGACAAGGACAAACCTGCCGAAGTCCAGGCACCGGGCCTTGCGTCTGCACGCATCATCTTCGCGATGGCGATCCTGATCGTGCTGCTGTTCTCGAAGAATGCCTATACCGCAGGCTTCACATCCTACTACACGTTCTACCTGATCGAGCGCTTCGGCGTGACGGTGCAACTCTCGCAGGTGATGCTATTCGTCTATCTCGTCGTTGGCGCGCTCGGCGTGCTGATCGGCGGCATTGTCGGTGACCGTATCGGCAGGGACAGGGTGATCTGGCTGTCGATCCTCGGCACGCTGCCGTTCGCACTCATCCTGCCGCATGCCGACCTGTTCTGGACTGGTGTGCTCAGCGTCATCATCAGCCTGATCATGGCGAGTGCCTTCTCCGCCATCCTGATCTACGCCATCGACCTCGTGCCGCACCGTGTCGGCCTTGTCGGAGGGCT
>JBOFFB010000153.1:0-3994 GCA_051648385.1 Allobosea sp. | reverse complement strand
TTTGGCGATGGCGAGACGCTGCACAAGCATTTCACCCGCACCCGCGCTATCCGCCGCGGAATTGTCTCGCTTGGCCAGGACAAGCCGGAGACCGAGAAGCTGAAGAAGTGACAGCATTCGCGGAGCGGGCCGTCATGGTTGGGCCTGACCGGACCATCCACGCCTTGCTTTCGCTCGTTTTCACCCGATATCCAGCTTCTGACCTTACCTGAACGGACTGAGCCATGATTGACCGTCGCACACTTCTGGCCGGCACTGCAGCGCTTGGCACCGCTGCGGCGAGCGGCTTCTCGCAGGAGGCGCTGGCTCAGGCCGGCCTGAAACTCGGGCCCGATGCAGCATTCTCCTTCGACGCGCTGAAAGCCCGCGCCCGCGACATGGCCTCGAAGCCCTATGCGCCGCCGCCGCGTCCGCGCCCCGATGTGCTGGAGCGGATCGACTATGATGCCCACGGCAAGATCCGCTACAAGACCGACCTTGCGCTGTGGGCAAGCGGCCCTTCGCCGTGGCCGGTGACGTTTTTCCACCTTGGTCGCTTTTTCCAGAAGCCGGTGCGCATGCACGTGGTGGCCGCAGGGAAGGCCCGCGAGATCGTCTACGAAGATCGCTATTTCGACATGCCGAAGGATAGCCCGGCGCATGAGTTGCCGGAAGGCGCTGGCTTTGCCGGCTTCCGTTTCCAGGAAAGCCGCGCAGGCCAACCCGGCCCGAAAGGCACACCACTTGATTGGCGTGGCAATGACTGGGTTGCGTTCCTAGGTGCGTCCTATTTCCGGGCCATCGGAGAGCTTTATCAATATGGCCTCTCGGCGCGCGGCCTCGCGATCGACCCCGCCGTGCCAACCGGGCCGGAGGAGTTTCCGGATTTCACGCATGTGTACCTTGAGACACCGGCGGCTGACGCCAAATCCGTCACCGTTTGCGCCCTGCTTGACAGCCCCAGCGTCGCGGGTGCGTTCCGCTTCGTGATGACACGCGGGGCAGGCGTCACGATGGATGTGGAAAAGGCACTCTACATCCGGAAGGACATCCAGCGTTTCGGCGTGGCGCCGCTGACCTCGATGTATTGGTATTCGGAAAACAAAAAACCGACCTCGGTCGATTGGCGGCCCGAGGTGCACGACAGCGACGGCCTCGCCATCTGGACCGGTGCCGGGGAGCGCGCCTGGCGGCCGCTCAACAACCCGCCGCGCACCATCGCCTCGTCCTTCGTCGATCAGAACCCCAAGGGTTTCGGCCTGATGCAACGCGACCGGGTGTTTGGCCACTACATGGACGGGGTGTTCTACGAGAAGCGCCCGAGCCTCTGGGTCGAGCCGGTGGGTGACTGGGGTCGCGGTGCGGTGCAGCTCATCGAAATCCCGACCGATGACGAGATCCACGACAACATCGTCGCCATGTGGGTGCCCGAAGCGCCGGTGAAAGCGGGCCAGAGCTTCGACTATCGCTACCGCATGTTCTGGATGGCCGACGAGCCTTATCCGCCGGCTCTTGCCCGCATCGTCTCCACCCGCATGGGCAATGGCGGCCAGCCCGGCACGGTGAGGCCGCGCGGCGTGCGCAAGTTCATGATCGAGTTCCTGGGCGACGCGCTGAAGAATGTGCCCTTCGGCGTCAAGCCGGAAGCTGTCCTCTCCGCCTCGCGCGGCAGCTTCTCCTACATCTTCACCGAAGCCGTGCCCAACGATGTCCCAGGCCACTGGCGCGCCCAGTTCGATCTGACCGTGACAGGCGACGAGCCGGTGGAAATGCGGGCATTCCTCAAGCTCGGCGACAAGGTGCTAAGCGAGACGTGGCTGTATCAGTATCACCCGTTTGGGTGATGGGGATGTGCACCATTCAAGAATTGTGAAACGCGCCGATGACGGCTTCGAGCCCAGCAATCACATTGTCGACTTGTCGCTGGGGCGCAGCGAGCTTATTCTGCCAACAGGCATCTCCGACGGAGTTCAAGATGAGCTACAAGCCAGAGGGCTACACCGACCTCGCCCCCTACCTTCTCGTGAAGGACGCGAAGGCAGTGCTTGAATTCTGTGAAACCGTTTTCGGAGCGACCCGTCTCAGAGTCATTACCCGAGAAAACGGGGGCATCATGCACGCTGAGTGTCGGATCGGCGATACTGTGCTGATGATGGGCGAGGCGGACGGACCGCCAACAATGTTACACATCTACCTCGACGATCCAGATACCGCCTTCAACCGAGCCGTCGCAGCTGGTGCGGAAGTGGTCCAGCCCATGATGGAGAAAGGCGATGGTGACCGACGTGGTGGCGTGCGTGCACCCGACGGCACGCAGTGGTTTGTCTCCCGGCAGGTGAAGGTCGGATAAGTCGCGTGAATCCGCCATTTACTCCCGATGCGCAGAGCTCAAGATTTTTGCAACGCAATCGGCTATTTCGATAGAGGATATTACGCGAATGGAAGATGCAAGCCACCAAAATCGATTCATAAATCCGGCGGTGTTGGATCGCTTTGACGCATTGGTCGATGAAGGTCACGCGCTGTGGAATGAATTCCGAGAAATGGCACCACGATTCAAGCCGATCAGCCTTCCGAAGAAGCTGGGGCGGTTCGGTGAGCGTAAATAGGCCAGGGGTGAATGTGGAGGTTCTCTTTTTCCTAAAGGAGCGCACCAAGTTTATTCGGCGCTTCTATGAAGGCGCGGGAGAGCGTTTTCGCACGACGATCCGCAAGATTGAAGCCGAAGAAGTGCCGTTCGATGATCCCCCTTATAGCGAAGACAGTGAACCGGCATTCATGGAGGAGTGGATGGAGGCAATCACGTCGCTAGAAATGCTTGGGCGCACGTGCGTCTCAATGTTATCAGCTTCTTTGCAGCTCTATTTCAAAACGTGGGAGCAGGAACTGCGCGTTGAATGGGAGCCGGGCGAGCGGAAAGCGGCGTTCAAAAACGGTTTTGTGCAGGGATATAGGAAATACTTTGGTTCAGTTTTAAATTTATCGTGGGGTGATTGCCCCGTGGACTTCGACATTTTGGAAGACATGGTGTTGGCGCGTAATAGCGATCAACATCCAGATCAGATCACCACGATGCGAGTCGCGCTTGTGAGGCAAGAACGAAGCGACGAACGTCCGCCGTTTTTTGTCAACGAAAGCGAACGCAAAATGTTTTTCGATCCCGACATGGCAAGTAATTCTTGGATGCGACCAAGCTTGCATGTCTCGCACGACCGGTTGGCGATCGCCATCGAGCAAGTTGAAATTTTGGGGGAATGGTTGGAGGAGCGCATGTTCGATGCCAAATACCCCGCGCGTAGGCGGCAAGATTGAGACTGTGCAAATTTCAAGAATTACGCAACAAAATTAGGGCACTCGAAACCTGTGGTTTTTCGATTGCAGATATCAGTTGCACTGCACATCCCTCGCTACCCCAGCGCTGCAGTACTCGCCGGCACATTCGCCAAGTCATATGTCCACACGGCAAACCCCTTCAGCACATGCGGGCCGCCACGGTGACATCGAACATGGCATTGCACTGAGGACGCAGTTGCCATATTCTTACAAAAGTAGCATCAATCATAGATTGCAAGAAAATGTCAGACATCGCAACCCTCTCGGCCAAGTTCCAGATTTCGATCCCGAAGGCCGTTCGCGAAAAGCAGCATTGGGGTGCGGGGCAGCGCTTTGTTTTCATCCCGAAGGGCGCAGGCGTGCTGATGGTTCCTGCCCCTGATCGTGCTGCGTTGACAGGTTTGGCGAAAGGAGCGAACAACACCGACTACCGTGACCGCTTAGACCGGTTCTGATGCGCATTGTCGACACGTCGGCGTGGATAGAGTGGCTGCTGGACTCTCCCACGGGCAAACTTGTGTTGCCGCTGTTGCCCGAGCAGACCGAATGGCTCGTGCCCACCATCGTGCAGCTCGAACTGACGAAATGGCTAGTGCGCGAGGTTGGTGAAGACAAGGCCGATCAGGTTCTGGCTTTCAGCTTGCTTTGCCATGTGCAGCCACTCGACACCGAGATTGCGCTG
>JBOFFB010000152.1:0-4119 GCA_051648385.1 Allobosea sp. | reverse complement strand
CCCCGAACGTTACGACGTGCTGCCTGATGGCGAGGTCAGTCGGCATGGTTCCTTCAGTGCCCGGCTGATCGACCCGACTGAACGCTATGATCATGGCGTGCTCGGTGATGCCATCGAGGCTGGCGGCTTCATGGTGGAGCGAAACGGTTCGCGCCTGATTTACAGGCTTTCTACGGACGCCGTATTCGAGGACCGGCGTGTGCGTCTGGCGGACCTGGATGGAGATGGCGTTCCCGAAGCGATTGTCGTCAAATCCTATCTGGATCGCGGTGCCGCGATTGCAGTTTATCGGCTCCTGCATGATCGCATTGAGCTACTTGCGGAGAGTGCGCCGATCGGCACGCGAAACCGATGGCTCAATCCGGTTGGCGTTGCAGACTTCACAGGCTCTGGCGAGGCCATGATTGCCGCCGTGGTGACGCCGCATCTTGCCGGCTCCCTGAGACTGTACCGCCTGGCCGGGGCGACGCTTGGCGAAGTCGCACGCATTGATGGCTACACCAATCACATCATCGGAAAGCGCGATCTCGACTTGGCTGCGATCATTCGGATTAACCATGATGGGCCGCCGCTCATCGTGATCCCGGCCCTTGACCGCCGTTCACTCGCCGCAATCGGCTTGGCAGGAGGCAATCCGGTTGCCCATTCGCGATGGACGCTGCCAAACCGCATCGAGCGCCTCAGCGTTGATCGAGAGTTGCGGGCAACCGTGTTCGGCGATTTTGGCGAGCGGCGCATCGACTTGCGCGGCGACGGCGGACAAGTCCGATGAAAGCACGATTTTTGCTGTTGTCAGTGTAGGCACAAAATTGCGGTGACAGCGCGCTCACTCCCAACTTTTCGCAGCGTTGTTGTCGACCCGGTCGCCCCACTCTCGACTCGACCACATCAACACAGCCACAACCCTTCCCAAACGGCACATATTTGATTTGACGCGTGGTCGACACCAGCACATGATCAGCCCCATCATCGGAGGGGAAGCTGATGAGAGTCCTTCTTCTGAGCCTTTTTGCCGCGATTTTCGCCTCGATCTTTGCCGCCCCTGGCTTTGCACAGACCCCTCACTACCTGAACAGCGAGGCCATGTTCGCCAAGGGCTGGTCCGAACTCGTCGATAAGATGGGCCCCACTGTCGATGTCACGGACATCATCATCCGCCCCGACGCCATCGAGGTTCAGGCGCGCGCAGAGGCGGGCGGCGCGCGTATCGATCGCTGGCGGGTTGGCTACCTGACTGTCATGTCGATGACTTTCCACCGCGTCTCCGGCCCGACACCCGAGCGGCCTTCCACCCCGGTGAAGAACATCGAAAGCGGGTTCTTCAGGCTTCCTGCCGTGCCGATTGACCGCTTATGGTCCATTCTGGAAGGTGCGAAAATCAGGGTGAAGCTCGATGATCCAGGCCGGATCACTGCGGTCAGGATCGCACGGCAGATGACGATTCTTCCCGAGCCTGCCTTTGGCGATGTGCGCTGGACCATTTCGGTTGGCAATGACCGCGAAAGCGCCAGCGTGACCGCGGCAGCCGATGGCCGGGTCATGGGTGCCGACATCTCCGGCACGAACCGGGGCCGTAACAAGAATTTCCACGAGCAGGACGAATGGCCGCTGGCCGATGCGCAGGCATCGTTCCGTTCAGTCGTGAATGCGAGGAACGAGGTCTATGAGATCGACGTCTCGCGGACGACCATCGCCATGAAGGCCGTTGCAGCGAACAACCCGAAATCGACCACGGCGTGGATGTGGGACGGCGGTACATTCCGGCGTGATTTCGTAGACATGCCGAACTTTGACCTTATCCGCAACAATGGCAACCTGTCGTTCTCACTCGACGATCTCGACATTGCCAAAATCCCCACCATCCTCAAAGAGGCGCGCGACAAGGCACCCACCGGCCACACCCGCGTCATGATCGCGAAAGCCATCAAGGAGCGCGTGGCTGTTGGTACACCAAGGGTGCTTTGGGAGGTACAATTGACCGACGCGCGGCGGCAAGTACCGCTGCTCGGCGAGGACTTTTCCGAACGGGCCATCGTGCACCTGACGCCGGACGGAACGGTGGTTACCGTGCGGCTGCCGAGGAGCCTGCGGCCCAAGGTCGACCAGTTGAGCCCTGACACAGTCCTGGCATCGATCGAGAAACTCCGTTCGTCGCTTGGACAAGGTGCCAAACTGTTTGAAGTCAGCTTCAACGAAGATCAGGCAAAACTGACGATGATCTCGCCAGACCAGCCACGCATGACATTCGAAGTGGCGCTTCGGGAAAAACTCGAGGAAACCTCGCCTCGGTCAGTTTCAATGGTCAACCTGCGCTCGACCTTCTCGTTCGGTGATCTGGCGAAGCTGGACAAGGCGACGCTCGAAAGCATGCTGTCGAGGGCAAAAGCAGCCATTCCTCTGCCAGGCGCGAAGGTGCATCGTATCCGCATCTGGAGCGGCGAGCCATTCTGGAGGCCGCGACCAGGAATGCCGTATCTCGACATCCGGGTCGGCATCCCGCCACGTTTCGATGACGGAGGCTACGTGGTGTTCTCGGCGGACGGCAAACTGATCGAGACCGTGAAGTAAGCCCGAATGACCCGTCAAGCCACCCCAACCCGCTTGATCTCCCAGTGCAGTTCGACACCTGCATGAGCGTTCACCCGCGCCCGCACTTGTTCCCCCAGCGCCTCGATGTCAGCTGCGCTGGCGTCTCCGGTGTTGATCAGGAAGTTGCAGTGCATCTCGCTGACCTGAGCGCCGCCAACGCGTAGGCCCCGGCAACCCGCCGCATCGACCAGTTTCCACGCCGAATGCCCAGGCGGGTTCTTGAAGGTCGAACCGCCGGTCTTCTCACGGATCGGCTGCGCGGTCTCACGGTGCTGCTGCACGGCGTCCATGCGCGCCCGGATCACCTCTGGGGCTTCGATGCACCCGGCGAACAGCGCTTCGGTGAAGATGAAGCCCTTCGGCGGATGTGACTTGCGGTATTCGAACGCCAACTCGGCGTGGGAAAGCGTGCGAACAGTGCCATCGCGCATCACGCCGCGCGCGCTCACCAGCACATCCTTGGTTTCGCCGCCATTGGCCCCCGCGTTCATGGTGATGGCACCGCCAATCGTGCCCGGAATGCCGAAATAGAACTCCAACCCGCCGATGTTCGCAGCAGCCGCAGCCTCGGCCACACGCTTGTCGAGCGCCGCAGCGCCAGCGGTGAGCTTGTTTCCGGATGCGGTCATTTGGCCAAAGCCCTTGGGCGAAAGGCGGATGACCACGCCCCTCACCCCGCCATCACGCACGATCATGTTCGAGCCGACACCGAGCGGATACACCGGAACGTCGGCGGGCAGGCGCGCGAGAAAATAGGCAAGATCGGCCTCGTCCGCCGGTGTGAACAGCACTTCGGCAGGTCCGCCAACACGGAACCATGTCAACGGCCCGAGTGGCTGGCCCGCAAGCAGGCGGCCACGCAGGTCAGGCATCGAAGAGGCAATGTCGGCAGCGAGGGAGGTGACTGGCATGCGCTGGCTGGTAGCGCCATCGGCGGGGAATTTCAATCGCAGCCTTTGGCAGGATACGCCATCAACACTCCCTTAACCACTTGACCCACAAGGTGAACAGTGAGTTACCGCGACCCGCGCTGCAGAACCGGCTGCGCTCAGGTGCGGAGTTTTGGCCAAGGAGCCTGAGCCATGTCATCGCGTGCCGAGCCAACCCTCCTGGGCAACTGGTGGTGGACGGTGGACCGGACTTTGCTGTTCGCGGTCTTTGCACTGATGGTTATCGGCGTGGTGATGCTGATGGCGGGTGGCCCGCCTGTAGCCGAGCGGCTTGGCCTTTCGACATTTCATTTCGTCAATCGGCAGGCGATCTTTCTCGCGCCAGCCGTGCTGATCATGCTGTGCGTCTCATTCATGTCACCGCGCTGGATCAGACGTCTTGCGCTGGTCACCTATGTTGGCGCGATTGTCGGTGTTGTGTTGTGCCTGTTCATCGGCGCAGAAGTGAAGGGCGCGCGGCGCTGGCTTTCCGTGGCCGGCATGACCATCCAGCCATCTGAATTCCTCAAGCCCGCCTTCGTTGTGCTGGTGGCCTGGGCCTTCTCGGAAAGCGCAAAGCGGTCCGATGTACCTGGCACGG
>JBOFFB010000151.1:0-1649 GCA_051648385.1 Allobosea sp. | reverse complement strand
CCCTCTTGGCAAACTCCGGGTCGGCATCGATAGCGCCAGCCTCGGCCTCGTAGGCTTCGGCGACGCGGCGGGTCACGGTAGTGAACTCCATCGCTTTCAGGAACGCGATCAGGTTGCGCGGGTCGGGCGTGGCCACGCGCAGGTCACCGATGGCGACCTCCAGCGGCACATTTGCGTCGAGCTGCACCAGCTTCTTCGAGATGCGTGCCTTCTCGGCATGTTCGATCAGCGATTCGCGCCGCTTGGTCTGGGTGATGCGGCCATCAAGGGCGGCAGCGAGGATGCCTTCGAGATCGCCATACTCCGCCACGAGTTGTGCCGCAGTCTTGATGCCGATGCCCGGCACGCCGGGAACGTTGTCGACCGAATCGCCTGACAGCGACTGCACCTCGACGACCTTGTCCGGCGGCACACCGAACTTCTCGATCACCTCGGGCGCATCGATGCGCTTGTCCTTCATCGTGTCGAACATGGTGACGCGGTCATTGACGAGCTGCATCAGGTCCTTGTCGGACGAGATGATAGTGACATTTGCCCCAGCCTCCGCCGCGATACGGGCATAGGTGGCGATCAGGTCATCGGCCTCATAGCCGCGCATCTCGACCGATGGCAGGTCGAAGGCGCGTGTGGCGGCGCGGATCAGCTGGAACTGCGGGCGCAAATCCTCCGGCGGCTCAGTGCGGTTGGCCTTGTATTGGTCATAGATCTGGTTGCGGAACGTGTCTGACGAGGCGTCGAAGATGATGGCGATATGCGTTGCCTTCTCGCCGTCGATCTTGTCGCGCAGCAGCCGCCACAACATGTTGCAGAAGCCCGCGACGGCGCCCACCGGCAAGCCGTCCGACTTGCGCGTCAGCGGCGGCAGCGCGTGATAGGCGCGGAAGATGTAGCCCGAGCCGTCGACAAGGACGAGGTGGTCATCGGGCGAGATGGCAGGCAATGCATCGGTCATGGCCGGACCATAATGCGCGGGGTGGCGCGGGTCCATTGCGAGTTGGGTTGTGTCCCAATCTTCGGTGTCATCCCCGGCGCGCCGAAGGCGCGGGAAGGGGATCCATCGTTGGCACCGGATGAAGGTGGATCCCGTTCCCGGCCCGGCGGGCCGCCGGGGATGACACCCATCGGTTGCACGGGCATTGCGGTCTTGTTCCGGGCATTTATGCTGCACACCATGCCCAAGCCCCATGCCACCATCCCGCTCGAATTCTGCGAACTGCCGCAACTGCAGATGCAGGCCAACGCGGCGGCTTTCCACGCCACAATGCAGCGACGTCGCAGCGTGCGGGATTTCTCTGACAGGCCCGTGTCGCGCGCCTTGATCGAGACGGCTGTGCTGACGGCGGGCACGGCCCCGTCAGGCGCGAACCAGCAGCCCTGGAGCTTTGCCTGCATCAGCTCGCAGGGCCTCAAAGCCCGCATCCGCGAAGGCGCGGAGGAGGAAGAGCGCGCGTTTTATGCAGGCCGCGCAGGCGATGAATGGCTCAGCGCGCTGGCGCATCTTGGCACCGATGACAGCAAGCCGTTTCTGGAAGTCGCGCCGTGGCTGATCGTGATCTTCGCGCAGCGCTGGGGGCATGACGCCAGGGGCAGACGCGTGAAGCACTACTATGTGCCCGAATCGGTCGGCATCGCCACGGGCCTGCTGATCG
>JBOFFB010000150.1:0-2602 GCA_051648385.1 Allobosea sp. | reverse complement strand
CGCGCCCCGCGCGGCGACCGCGCCGATTTCCTGCCGCGCTTTCTCGACAACAAGGGCGGCGATGGTGCTGCCCGCCCACCACGTCCGCAAGGTGCCCGCCCGCCACGTTCGGGCGGCGGTGGCCGCCGGTTCGGGTGATCGGGCACGTCATTCTCGGGCTTGACCCGAGAACCCCGTAGAAATGAATATTCGCCAATAACGATGGGGTGGTCGGGTCAAGCCCGACCATGACGGCTGGGGCCAAACTTACCCAAGCATGCCTTCAGCCTTCGCCCAATCCTGCGTCTTGACCAGCGCCCGCTCATAGCGGTCGAACAGCTCGTCGATTTCCGCTTCGGTGATGATCAATGGTGGGCAGAAGGCTACGCGGTCACCGGCGAGCGGGCGCACGATCAGGCCTTCTTCCTGTGCGAACATGCAGGACTTTGCTGCGATAGCCTTTTTCACTTCGAACTGCTCGCGGGTCGCCTTGTTCTTGACGAACTCGATGCCGCCGATCAGCCCGAGCCCGCGCGCATCGCCCACCATCGGATGATCCATGAGCCGTGCCAGCCGTGCCTCGAACAGCGGCGCGACCTTGCGCACGTGCTCGATGATCTTGTCTCGCTTGTAGATTTCCAGCGTCTTCAGCGCCACCGCACAGCCGACCGGATGGCCGGAATAGGTGTTGCCATGGCCAAAAGTGCCGATCTTCTTGCTCTGGTCGACAAGAACGTCGTTCATATGCTCGGGAATGAAGATCGCACTCAGCGGGAAGTAGGCAGACGTGAGGGCCTTGGCGCAGGACAGGGTGTCGGGTTTGCAACCCACCGCTGTCGATCCGAACCACTCACCGGTGCGGCCAAAGCCGGTGATCACCTCGTCCGCGATCATCAGCACATCATATTTGTCTAGCACCGCCTGGATCGCCGGGAAGTAGCCTTTCGGCGGCAGGATTGCCCCGCCCGCGCCCATGATCGGCTCGGCGATGAAGGCCGCGACCGTGTCCGGCCCCTCGCGCAGGATCATTTCCTCCAGTTCCGCCGCCATGCGGGTCGAAAATGCTTCTTCGGTCTCGCCCTCAAGCCCGAAACGGTAGTGATGCGGACATGAGGTATGCAGGATGCCAGCGATTGGCAGGTCAAAATCGATGTGGTTGTACGGCAGGCCGGTGAGCGAAGCCGAAGCCACTGTGACGCCGTGATAGCCCTTGAGCCGGGCGATGAACTTCTTCTTCTTCGGGCGGCCAAGTGCATTGTTCATGTACCAGACCATCTTGATCTGGGTGTCATTGGCGTCCGAACCTGACGAGCCATAGTATATTTTCGAGACCGGCATAGGCGCGATCTCCTTCAACTTCTCGGCCAGTTCGATCGCCGGGTCATGGCTGCGGCCCGAAAACAGATGGGCGAAAGGCAGCCTCGCCATCTGGTCGCGTGCCGCTTCGACCAGTTCATGGTTGGAATATCCCAGTGACGTGCACCAAAGCCCCGACAGGCCTTCGATGTAATCGCGCCCGGCTGTGTCGAACACGCGCACGCCTTCGCCACGTTCAAGCACCAGCGGGCCGATCTCGCGATGGAGGCTCAAATTGGTGTAAGGATGCACCAGTGTTTCGATGTCGCGGACCTGCGCATTTGTCAGCATGATTGGCTCCCCGTGTTTCGAGCATTGTGGAGCGCAATCGGCGCTGAGCACAACCCCGCAAAATGCGTAGGGAGATGCATAAAGCTGCGTCCCGACCGCTGAATTTGCAGGCAACTTGTGATGATGGGTGCCGAAAAGCGCTGGCGGTTTCCAGCAATCGACCTTAGCCTTTGGTCACCTTGCCAACGCCAGATGGATTCACATGCCCGCCGACATGACATTGATCAACCAGTCCGCCACCGATCTCGTCGAGTTGCTGAAGCTCGGTGCTGTCACACCACATGACCTTCTGAATGCGCTGGAGGCCCGCATTGCCGAGGTCGACGGGGCAGTGAATGCCTTGCCGACACTGGCTTTTGAGCGTGCGCGCAAGGCCGCCGACGAGCTGATGTCGCGACCGTGGCCGGAGCGTGGCCTGCTGTGTGGCCTGCCGGTGGCGATCAAGGACCTGACCGAGGTCAAGGGTGTTCGCACCACTTACGGCTCGCCCATCTTCAGCGATTTTGTGCCGGAAGCCTCCGATCCGCTGGTCGAGCGGCTGGAAGGCGAGGGCGGCATCATCTACGCCAAGTCCAACACGCCGGAGTTTGGCGCCGGTGCCAACACCTTCAACGAGGTTTTTGGCGCGACCCGCAATCCTCATGACACGCGCCTGTCGGCAGCTGGCTCCTCCGGCGGCTCCGCTGTGGCGCTGAAGACGGGAACGGCCTGGCTGGCGCACGGTTCGGACCTCGGCGGCTCTCTGCGCAATCCCGCCAGCTTCAACGGCATTGTCGGCATGCGGCCTTCGCCGGGCCGCGTCGCCACCGATCCGGGGCAGGAGATCACGGGCCGTTTTGGCGTCGAAGGGCCAATGGCACGCACGGTCGAGGATCTCGCGCTGTTCTTCGATGCGCTCACAGGGGATGACCTGCGCGATCCGATGTCGCTGGCCAAACCATCGGTGCCATTCCTGACGCAGGCGCGGTCGGGTTGG
>JBOFFB010000149.1:0-2379 GCA_051648385.1 Allobosea sp. | reverse complement strand
TGGGCTTCAATGCCATCAAATCCTATGCTGCCTTCGCCAAACACCAACCGGAACTTGCCCGACAGCACCTCGCCACCATCCCCGATTCCGCCAAAACCGGGTAGCACGGCACTGAGCGACGGTGCCTGCAAGGTGACATTCAGGGCATTGCCCAGCACCCCTGCTCCCTCAGGGGCCCACGCGCCACGCGCCTCGATCGCAAGCCCGTCAGTGCCGGTGATCACGATCACGGGGCCGTTTGCGCCAAGCCTCGCTCCAAAACGCGTTGCGACAGCGCTTGCTGCTGGCTCCGGCAGCCCGAGCGCGCGGAACAGAACGCCACGTTGGCCCGATGACAACACGACGTCACCGCTCTGCCAGCGTCCTGCCTTGTCAAACTGCGCACGGCCTTCAAGCGCCAATACGCCTGCCTGACCAGTGGTGGAAACACTCCAGCCATCACCGCGTTCACCCAATACACCGGCAAGCCTGACAGGCGAAAGGCCGCGCAGGGAACGCAGCACCTGACTGAGATGTTGGGACGCGGTGAAGCGCTCGGCAACCGCACTGATCGCGTCGGCGCGGGCGGCACTGAGACTGATCTGAAGGGGAGCCGCCGGGTCATTGCGCTTGAGGTCAAGATCGACCCCGTCGAAACCCCGGGCACTGACGGCATCGACGCGCCAATGCCCGCCAAGCCGCATCGCGCGAACCTGTCCGGAACCCGGCGGACTGGCCCCGATTCGCATGGCCTGACCAGAAAGACTCACATCGAGATCAGTGGCGGCCAGTTCAGCCATCGCCATCAGCGGGCGCACCAGAAACAGCACGTCCGCACCGGTAAAGGACGCGCTGAGCCCAATTCGGTTGGCTGCTATCCTGCCCTCGCCGATGGCCTGCCCGAAGCGCCCATCGGCCTGAAAGCGCTTGATCTGCCAGCCGCCACCCACTTCAGCGAGTTCGGCGCTGCCGCTCAGCTGGCCCAGCGCCGCTATGTCCTCGGCCAGCCCCTGCGGCATGTCGAGGCGCTGCATGGCCAGTGCGATGCGGCGCAGGTCCGGAACATCGATGCTGGCGCGCATCACATCGCCCGGCAGAGGCACGAATCCGGCGGACGCGCCAGCAAAGCGCAGCTGTCCGGCTGCGGGCCGCCACACAGCCCCGCGCCGCTGCAGGAGCAATTGTCCCTCGGTCGCTTCCTCACCACGGAAGCTCAGCTGGTCGGCGCTGAGTTTGAGATCAATATCTGGCAACTGATCAGCCAGCCAGCCAAGCCCGTTCGCGGCCAGCATCAGGCCGCCATCACCGCCAAGCCAGGTTTCAAGATCGGCGCGCCGACTTTGCAGGCTGATCTTGGCAGGTGCGTTCCAGTCACCGTTCCATGCAGCTTCACCGTCCATGCGGCCGACAGCGCCCGCATCGACAACCAGGGCACTCAGGACAAAACCACTGCCCGTTGCCAGCAATTTGCCCGTCACCGTTCCGGCAGCCTGCGCCTCCCCGGGCTTGAGCAGGGCAATCTGGAGCTGGCCATCGGGCCTGAAGGCGATCCGTCCGCCTTCTGTTGTTTCTGCGCCGAGCCAGCCGTCGAACTCTCCGCGCGAACGGGCGTCGCTGCTGGCGACCTTGATGCGCAAACGCCCAGCTGCATCACGGTCACCAGTTGTCAGCCTGAGTGACCGGCCCGCAATCTCGCCGTCGACCCGCGCGGGCCCAAGCGCCTGCGGCAGGCTGGCCTCGATACTGAAGGGCAGTGCGGCCCGCGCCTGGCCATCGGCGTCGAGCACAGTGACCTGGCCTCTTGTAACCGCCAACCGCGCAATCCCGGGAACGACGAAGCTATCACCAATCACCTCGGGCAACGCGAGCGCGCCGTCGCGCACAGCAAGCCTGAGGTCGACGCCATCGAGTTCAAGACTGGTGAGCTGGAGTGCGCCGCGCAGCAGTGGCCCGAGTTCTATTTCAGCGCGCAGCACGGCAATGGTTGCGCGCGTGGCTTGCGGATCGGCGTCACCAACGCGAAGTCCGGATATTTTCAGCCGCGGGCTTGGCAGGAACCTCACATGGATCGGCCCGGTCGTGACCATCTCGATGCCTGTGGCACGCTTGAGCTGGTCTTCGATCGCGCTGCGATGCTGATTCCAGTCGACAAAGACCGGCCCTACCAGCGCGCCAAGCAGCGCTAGCAAGACAAGACCAGCCAAGAATGTCAGACCATCACGCACGCCTGTTTATGTGCGGGTTTCGCCCGCACCCCACAAGTCCCAGCGCACATTCATTGCCTCACAATGTGACGATTTTGCCGGGATTCATCAGGTTCTGCGGATCGATCGCCAGCTTCAGCGCCCGCATCATCGCCAGCGCCGCCACACCGTGCTCGCGTTCGAGATATTTCATCTT
>JBOFFB010000148.1:0-21378 GCA_051648385.1 Allobosea sp. | reverse complement strand
GGCGCTTGGCGGACAGTTCACCATGGGCGACGCCACAACGCTGAGCCAGGCCAATGATGGCACATGGACGGCTGTAAGCTTCGACGGCACCATCATCACAGCGAAGAATGCCGTCGTTTGTCTCGGTCCATGGGCCGATCTTGTGACGAAGAACCTCGGCTACCGCTTCCCGCTCGCGGTCAAGCGCGGCTACCATATGCACTACCAGCCGCTCGGCAACGCAGTGCTGAACCACCCGGTGCTCGACCACGAACGCGGCTATTTTCTCGCACCGATGCTGAAGGGCGTGCGCCTCACCACGGGCGCGGAGTTCGCCAGTCGCGGTGCTCCGCCCACACCAGTGCAGCTTGGCCGCGCCGAACCGATAGCTAAACAATTTTTTCCACTTGGCGACAGGCTGGATGCCGAGCCGTGGCTGGGCAACCGGCCCTGCACGCCGGACATGATGCCGATCATCGGGCCAGCTCCCAACCACAAGAACCTGACCTTCGCCTTCGGCCACGCCCACCACGGCCTGACGCTGGGTGCGGTGACGGGCCGCATGGTGGCCGAGATGGTGACGGGCACGGAGGTCTTCGTGAACCCCGAGCCGTTCAGGCCGGGTCGGTTCTGAGCGTCGGCGCATAGAGCGCTTCCCCCCGCCCGAAGGACCAGTCCATCGGCGCATTCTCGCTGAGCGCGATCATGATATCGTCGGGCTTGATCGCGGCATGCTCGACCGCACCCGTCACCACCGCGCGGTAGAAGGCCTGCTTCTGCGCGTCCGTCCGCCCGGCCCTGAGCGCCACTGACACCACCAGCGCCTCGGCAGTCCGCTCGACGGATGGATAGTGTGGATCAATCAGCAGGTGCTGCGCCTCGTGGCGTGTGATGACCTGGAAACGGTCTGCCACAGGTACATTCATGTGCGTGACCAGCGCATTGTGCACGGCATCTGCCACGGCGCGCAGGCGCTTGTGTGAAAGCGCGGCGGGTGCATCGATCCTGACCAGCGGCATCAGCCCAGCCTTTCGTGATGCGGAGCGACCGGCGCGGTGCTGAACAGCTCACGCAGCCACAAGCCAATCGCGCCAAAGGCCGCGCGCTGCGCCTTGATGCGCTCGTGCCACGCAAGCCTGCGATAGTGGTCAAAATCGATGCCGCCGCCCGGCGTCACTCGCAGGATCGGATCTTGCTGGCTGGATATGTCGGACATGAAGCACATGATTTTCTCCTGCGGTTGATCTCAGGAGTGGTTCTATTATAAACTTACATAAGCATAATTTCTCATTTCAAAGACTCAGAACAGACTGACGATCATGAATAGAACCTCATCTTCAGAAGAGATCGCCATCTTCGTCCGCGTCGTCGAAACCGGCAGCTTTGCAGCGGCGGCGGAGGAACTTGGCCTGACACCTTCTGGCGTCTCGAAAGCCGTGACGCGGCTTGAAGACCGGCTGGGCGTGAAGCTGATGCAGCGCACGACGCGGCGGCTGGTGCTGACCGGCGAAGGCGAGACGTTGCTGGCGCGCGGGCGTGATATCCTCGCCGCCATCGAGGCCGCCGAAGCGGAAGTGACCATGGCGCGCGGAAAGCCCCGTGGCCTGCTCAAGGTCAACACCGGGACTGCCTATGCCAAGCACAAGCTGGCCCCGCTGCTGCCCGCTTTCCAGGCGCGTTACCCAGACATCTCGCTGGATTTGTCGATTGCCGACCGCCGCGTCGATGTCATCGGCGAGCAGATCGATGTCGCCATCCGCACCGGCAGCTCGGGCGATTCAAGCCTGATCACCCGTCGCATCGGCGAAATGCGCCGCGTCATCTGCGCCAGCCCCGGCTATCTGGCCCGCCACGGCACGCCCACAGTGCCGGCAGACCTGTTGCGCCACAACTGCCTCTCGCTGACCGGCTTCGCGCGCCTTGCCGCATGGCCGATGCAGGTGGATGGACGGGTCACAGAGATGAACGTCAAGGGCAACATCACCTGCGATAGCGCGGAACTCTTGCTCGACATGACGATCGCCGGGCTCGGCATCGCCCGCTTCGGTGATTTCATGGTGCAAGAAGCACTCACCAAGGGCGATATCGTGCCCTTACTCGTTGATCACCACGTGGCAGAGCTCTGGCCGATCTCAGCCCTGATGCCGCCCGGCCGCCAGCACCTGCCAAGGGTCAGGGCCTTCGTGGACTTCCTCGCGGGGAATACGGGGCACCATCCCCTCCCGCATTTGTGATCAATTCCCGTGCATCACACGTTGAATTGTCGCAAACGCGCCCTAACCTGCATCTCGAAACATGCGTTTCAAGAAAATCGCGAGGATATTGCAATGATCGATCTTTCACGCCGGGAGGCCTTCATGACGGCTGCCGCCGCCACCGCCCTTGCCGCGACGGGTGTCGCCACCTCTGATGTCGCGCTCGCCCAGGCCACAGCGCCCGCGCCAGCCGGATCGGCACAGGCACCTGGCTTCTACCGCTACAAGATCGGCGACATGACCGTTACCGCCATCCAGGATGGCTTCTTTCGCCGCCCGCTCGAAGGCTTCATCCGCAATGCCGAACTGCCTGCCGTGCAAGCCGCCATGGCATCGGCATTCCTCTCGACAAGCGCAGTCGAAATCCCATTCACGACGCTTGTGGTGCAGAATGGTGCCCAGGTCACACTGCTCGACACCGGCAATGGTGATTCAGGTGCGCCGACTTCGGGCCACTGGATGCGCAACTTCCGCGCGGCGGGCTTCACGCCGGAGCAAGTCACACGCGTGGTATTCAGCCATTTCCACGGCGACCACATCAACGGCCTGCGCCTCAAGGACGGCACGCTGACCTTCCCGAATGCCGAAATCCAGGTGCCAGCACCGGAATGGGCTTTCTGGATGGACGACGCCCGAATGGGTTCGGCACCAGAGCCTATGCGCCCAGCCTTTGCCAACGTGCGCCGCGTCTTTGCGCCGATCGCCACCAACGTGAAGCAGTACCAGCCCGGTGCAGAGGTTGCCCCCGGCATCACCTCGGTCGCCGCATTCGGCCATACCCCCGGCCACACCGTGTTCATGCTCTCGTCGGGCACCGGCAAGCTCATGTTCCTGGCCGACCTGGCAAACCACCCAGCCCTATTCGTGAAGAACCCGGACTGGTCGGCCGTGTTCGACATGGATGCGGACGTCTCGCGTGCCACCCGCCGCCGCATACTCGACATGGCAGCAACCGAAAAGACGCAGGTGCATTTCTACCACGCGCCCTTCCCCGCTACCGGCTTTGTCGCAAAGTCCGGCAACGGCTTCGAGTTGGTGCCCGTGCAGTGGACCTCGGCAATCTGACGGTTGCACGGTTTAGACTCTGGACTGAAAAGCATCGAGTCATGCTATTGAGAACGCCGGAGCCATTGGCTTCGGCGTTTTTTCGTTGAGGCAGGCTGGTGCGAACATGAACACGGCGGCCATGTCCCGCAACGCGATCGAGAAGGTCGCCTTCGTTGCTGGCGAAAGCGACGACGCTCGCAAGGCACTGCAACGGCTGTCGCACACCTACGGCAACGCGCCGCCGGACGAAGCCGACGTCATCGTGGCGCTTGGCGGTGACGGACTGATGTTGCAGACGTTGCACCGCTTCATGAACGGCAAAGGCGCATCGAAGCCTATCTATGGCATGCACCGTGGCTCTGTCGGCTTCCTGATGAATGATTTCCGCGAGAAGGGCCTGCTGGAGCGCCTGCGCATGGCGGAAATCTCCATCGTCCATCCATTGCAGATGCAGGCGACAGACAGACACGGCAAGGTCCACAGCGCACGCGCCATCAACGAGGTGCATCTGCTTCGCCGTTCCTACCAGGCGGCCAAACTCAGCATTCATATCGACGGCAAGGAACGGCTGGAGGAATTGATCGCTGACGGTGTCATGGTCGCCACGCCAGCGGGCTCAACCGCCTACAACCTGTCGGCCAACGGCCCGATCCTGCCGCTCAATGCAACGCTGATGGCGCTGACACCCATCTCGGCTTTCCGGCCCCGGCGCTGGCGCGGCGCGCTTTTGCCAGACCGCGCCAAAGTGACGGTCGAGGTGCTGGAAGCCGACAAGCGGCCGGTCAGTGCCGTGGCGGACCACACCCAGGTCGATGACGTGGTGCGTGTCGAAATTGCCATGGATCACGGCATCGATCTCTTGATGATGCACGATCCCGGGCATAGCCTTGACGAGCGAATCCTGCGTGAGCAGTTCGGTTCTTGACATCGGTCGTTCGCGCCATATGGCAGTGACAACGCGTCAATTGCTGTCCAGAGCGGGCGGGCGGCGATAACAGCTCAACATCTGGACGAGCGAACGGAATACGGGATGCGGATCGACTTCACCAAGCTGAGCTTCCTCGTGATCGACGACAACCCATTCATGCGCCGGGTGTTCAAGGCACTTTTGCATGGATTCGGCGCCCGTGAGGTGCTGGAAGCGGAAGACGGCGCCATTGGGCTGGAACTCTTCATGACATTTTCACCGGACATCGTGCTTCTTGATTGGGAAATGCCCATTCTTGATGGACTCGAAGTGGCACGGATGATGCGACAGCCAACCACCAGTGTGAACCCGTTCGTGCCGATCATCATGGTGTCGGGCCACTCCGAACGGCGTCGTGTGGTGATGGCGCGCGACGTTGGCGTGACTGAATTCCTGGTCAAGCCGATATCACCGAAGGCGCTTTATGACAGACTTCTGGCTGTCGTCGCCTTCCCACGACCGTTTATCCGCACCAAGAGCTACTTCGGCCCTGATCGGCGGCGTGGTGCCAGCAACAACTACGCGGGCCAGGAACGGCGCAAGGGCGGTGAGGCCGAAAGCATCAAGACCAAGGCTCTCATCGATAAGACAAAGGCACGACTATGAGTTCGTCAAGCGCGTGGGGCGAAAAGCCCAAATCGGTCGAGCATGAAGACTATGCCGTGATCGAACCGGTCAATACCCTTGCCGAGCGCGCGGTGCGCGGCGGGATACCCAAGGATATCGAGCGCCAGATCGCCGCTGCAGAGGAAAGTCTGGCCAAGCTCAGACAGGAGTTTCCCGCCTGGATGGCCAGCGAACTGTCCGGCATCGAGGAAGTCTGGGTGTACTACAAGTCCGGTGCAGAAGATGGCCAGAAACTTCTGTTCCGGAAGATCCATGACATGCGTGGGCAGGCCGCGACGTTCGGCTTTCCGCTTGCCGGGCGCACTGCCGACAACCTGTGCAAATTGATGGACGCCCTGAAACAGGTGCCGGACGATGTCATCGAAGCGCATATCCAGACCATCCGCGTCATCATCCGCGAACAGGTGAACATCGAGGATCACCCACTCGGCGTTGCCATGGTCAAGTCACTGGAAGGACTTGGCGACGGGCTGATCAAGAAGGCGCTGGCCAACAAGTCCGCTTGAGCATTGTTGCCGTCAGGCCGCCGCCCGCAGGCCGGTTTCATTGGCGACCACCAGACCTGACACTTCCTCGTCAACGAGCAAGGTCAGCTCAGGGTCGATTTCAAGGAGTGCCGAAAGTGCGGCGTCATCAGCCATGGCCTGTGCCATTTCATGCGCTTCTTCGCGGGCCGCATCCGCCTCGAAGCGGCGCAGCAGTGCCATCAGCGGTGCATTCTCGTCGGCGTCGGCGCGGTCGCAGGCAATCAGCACCCGCTCGATGATCCGGCGGGAGATGGATGCTTTCTGGGCATCCGACGCTGGTGCACCGATGTCGCGAACCGCTTCGCATGCCGAAATGAAAGCCGGGATCAGCAATGGAGGAATGCCTGCCTTCCGGCACAATGCGGCAATCCCGTTGCCCCGTCTGTCATGCATGATGCCTGATGCGCGGGCCAGTGGCATGCCAGCAAGATCAGCCAGCGCAGCTTCTGCCAATGCGGTTTCCCCGCTCAGGAGCGAGCGCAGCATAAGACCCGGCGTGAGGCGGTTGCTGCGGCGCAACTGGGCTATCAGCGACATCAGGTCAGCCTCAAAGCCATCGGCGCTGGCGGCGAGACTGAGAGCGACCTTTTCGCTTGCTTCACGTGTGACGCGTTCGGCCTTTTGCTGGCTCATCAGACCACAGCCTCCGGCCCATGATGACAGGCTTGTGGCCACGTCGAGCGCGAGTTGATGCCGGATTGAAACCGGCAGATTCGGACTGGAAAGCAGGGCCTCGCGCAACTCTGGCGCGGTCGCCGCACGGTTCGCAGCATGCTGCAAGGTGGTTGGCGCGATGTCGGCGTGATCATTCTCGATGAGAGCCTGAACGGCTGTGTCGCACGCCACTTCGACGATAGCCGCAGCAAGGGCAATCCCGATATCACTGCGACGCGCGATCACGGACTGGACGAGTTCGCCACCGACCGCGACGGCATCAACGAGGTCAGCCTGCGTCAGAACCGGTGAGGCTGCCAACACGTAAGCGGCGACATCAGGCTGATCCTGTGCCAGCCCGAGAATGATGGCGCGCGGTGCATTCTCGGTCGCCAGCGCTTCCGCCATGGCCCGGCGCACCAATGCGGAAGGATCATCGAGCATCGCCAGCAACGCGGTCTCGGCCTCACGACGATCCTCATGTGACATCGCTGAGCGCAGATAGGCCTCGGCAAGCGCGCGGGTGGCGGCAGCACGGTCACTGGCGTTGGCTGTCCTCGCCCACAGAAGAAAACGGCGAACGATCATCGCAAGACTCCACTACGCAAATAACCCATCAGATCCATCGGCTTGGCGCGCGGCTCGCGCCGTACTGCGGCATTCCGATCGCCCGGAGTTTCAGCCAGGCCGGATGGCCGCACGGGTGGGAGTGGCGCTTCGACGAGGCGGGTTGCCTCGGCCGGCAGCGCCGGGCCATCCGCGCCACGGACGCCGTCACTGTTTGGAAAGAATCGTTGCGAAGGCTCGGTCGAGGCCAGTTGCAACCGCGCGCCCCGCTGTCCGGTCCACAGCGCCGCAACAGCGTCCGAAACCGGTTTGCGACTGCCTTCAGTTGAGAAAAGACCGGTCAGCCCTTTGCGCACCGGGCCGGAAGTCTCGCTGGCGCGGGTACCGGTCACTGTTGTTATGTCGGCATGCTGCGCCGAAAGAACTTGATAGACATCAGCAACCGAACGCGCCTTGCCGGCCTTGTCGAAAAAGATGTTGCGGTTCGCCGCCGCAGCTTCAGGAAAATCGCGGGCAGCGATGCGTGTCGGTGACTTGTCGGCTGCACCGATCAGTTCCTGCGCCCCGCGCGCGCCAAGCACATGGGCGATGTAGAGCTCGCCACCACTCGGCTCGCGCCCGAGCGCAGTGCCGAGTTGGTCGCGGTTGCGCTGGGTGAAGGCACCCGCCATGGTCGATGCGACTTGCGGGTCGCGGCGCAGCGCCATGATCTCGTCGCGTCGTTTTGCATCCGGCACGCTGAGGCGCCCGTCAGAGCCTTGAACGATGGCCTTCGACGCGTCGGCGAGGCCGTGTTTCGGCCCCTCATTGCGCACCATGCCAAGCCAGGTCTGCTCGATGAACTGGAACAGGCCCGTTGCGCTCGACGTGCGCGCCTTTGCCTCAGGATCGAGCGCTGATTCGCGTTGCGCTGTCTTGACCAGATAGTCGAAGTTCGTGCCGGTCCGGTCAGCGCCCTGACGGATTGCATCCATCACCGGATTGGCCGGCGTGGGCTGGGCAGGGCCGCTGGTTCTGAAAAGGAACATGGACAACCGGAAGGAAGCATTGCGCAGAATGCGGATCACCCGCACCAATCGCGATCTTCAAGATGCCGCATTTATGGTAAGCGAAGCGTTAAGCGCACCGGCCTTGATCTGTGCCGAACAGGGATATTTGACATGAGCGTGCAACAGTCAGGCGAACGCCACTGGCGAGGGGGCCTCTATCTCGATGACATGCATGTTGGCGATGTGATCCGCCACCGCCTGACGCGCACTGTCACACAGATGGACAACATGCTGTTTTCCAACATGACCCTGAACCCCCAGCCCCTGCACATCGACGCCCATTTCTGCGCAACCGAGACGGAATGGGGCAAGCCGCTGATGAATTCGTTGTTTACGCTTGGCCTGATGATCGGCATTTCGGTCAACGACACCACGGTCGGCACCACCATTGCCAATCTCGGCATGTCTGACGTGACGTTTCCCGCTCCCCTGTTCGAGGGCGACACGATCAACTGCACCACCGAAATCGTTGCCAGACGCGAGTCGAAATCACGGCCCGATGCAGGCATCGTCGAACTTCTTCACCGCGCCTATCGGCAGGATGGCGTGCTGGTGGCCGAGTGCCGCCGCCAGGCTTTCATGCGCAAACGCCCTGCCACTCCGACGATCGAGGTCTGATTGATGCGTTCATTGCTGTTTGTCCCTGCCGACAACGAAAAGAAACTCGAAAAGGCCCTCGGATCAGGTGCCGACGCGCTGATCATCGACCTTGAAGACTCAGTCGCGCTCGACCGCAAGCCCGCTGCCCGCCAGATTGCAGCAGCATTCATCCGCGCGCATGGCGCGATGGCGGGCCGGCCAAAGCTGATCGTCCGCGTCAATGCGCTGGCCACCCGCCTCACCGATGCCGATCTTGATGGCGTCATGCCCGCCGGTCCTGATGCCATAATGTTGCCCAAGGCCGAGGGCGGCATAAGCGTGCAGCATGTCGGCGCGAAGATGGCCGTGCGCGAGGCCGAGTACGACCTGGGCGATGGCGCGATCAAGATCATCGCCATTGGCTCCGAGACAGCGCGCGGCGTCTTCCAACTCGGCACCTATGCGGGAGCCTCGCACCGGCTGATCGCGCTGACCTGGGGCGGCGAAGACCTGTCAGCCGATCTGGGCGCTGAGACCAACCGCCTGAGCGACGGCTCTTATGCCGATCCTTATCGCCTCGCCCGCGCCCTTACGCTGATGGGCGCAGCGGCAGCCGATGTCGATCCGCTCGATTCGGTTTTTACTGGCTTCCGCGACGAGGCAGGCCTGCGCGTCGAATGCGAAGCTGGCCAGCGCGACGGCTTTGTCGGCAAGATGGCGATCCACCCTGCACAGGTTGCGGTGATCAACGAGGTCTTCACGCCCGCTCCTGCGACCGTCGCGCGCGCACGCGCCATCGTCGCGGCATTCGCGGCAAATCCCGATCTCGGCGTCATCGGCATCGACGGGGAGATGGTCGACATGCCGCATCTCAAACGCGCCGAGCAGCTGCTGAAGCGCGTGCGACGATGATCACCGCTGATCGATGATCCGGCAGTTGCGGCGGCCTGACTCGAGGCATTCTTGAGCCCGGCGCGACTTGTCCATCTCGAACACCAGCCAGAGCCCGGCCCCACCGACCAGCGCGATGACTGTCAGGCGCACGATCATTGCCTTGCGGCGATGCTGCCTTTCATCCTCGTCGAGAAGCGGCTTCAATGGCTTTTGCACGGAACTCAACCACCGGGTGGGCGCTGGATCGAGAAGACCTGATCCACCACGGCATAATCCGAATAGCCGCAGCGAGCGATGGTGCGTGCCGCCGTCATGTCGAAGCGGCCGTCCACGATATAGCGCTCATCGATATAGACCCCGATCACCTGCCCAAGCACAAGATACCGGTCGATCTTGCGCCCAGTGATGTCAGTCAGTTCCTGAATCGAGATCAGCTTGCATTCAAGTGCCGCCGGCGTGCCCTTGACCCGTGGCGAGTTGACCAGTTCCGAAGCCTCGGTTTCCAGCCCGGCATGGCCAAATTCGCTCGTGCCGCGCGGCAGCGGTGCCGAGGTCAGGCTCATCTGCTGCGCCATGTCGAATGTTGCCAGCGAGCAGGTAAACTCACCGGTTTCCTCGACGAAGCTGACTGCGTCCTTCTTGCCCTCGGACGAGAACATCAGGATCGGTGTCGGCGGTGACGAGAGCAGGTTGAAGAACGAATAGGGCGACAGGTTCAAGGCCCCATCCTTGCTCAGCGCACTGATCCAGCCGATCGGGCGCGGCGCAATGATGGCCTTGATCGGGTCATGCGGCAGCAAGGTGCGATCACGCGATTCGGGACGAAAATGCATCGGCGTGACCTCAGTAGCGAGTGATGATGTCGGCCAGAGCAGGACGTTCGCGCTCCTGGCGCGGCGCATCGCTCTTGCCGATGTGGATAAACCCGGCCATGCGCTCATGTGCCTGAAGGCCGAGCCCATCGAGCACCCGGCGGTCGTAGCCATACCATTCGGTCAACCAGTTCGTGCCGTAGCCAAGGGCATTCGCCGCGATGATGAGGTTCATGCAGACTGCTCCCGCAGACAGCACCTGCTCCCATTCCGGGATTTTTCCGTGCGCCCGCGCGGTCGACACCACACCAATGACGAGTGGCGCGCGCGACAAACGTTTCGCCTCGAAAGCCACCGTATCTGGATCCGCGTCCGGATTGTCGACACGGAAGGCGGCGGCAATCAGGTCGCTGGCCCTGACCCTCGCCTCGCCCTCGAACACAATGAAGCGCCATGGCGCGAGCTTGCCATGATCCGGCGTGCGTGCGGCCACGCTCAGTATCGTCTCGATCTCGGCAGCATCCGGGCCACCCAGCATGAGCATCGGCTTCACCGAGCGGCGTGTCTTGAGCAGGGTGAGTGTGTCAACTGGCATGATAGCGCTCCGGATTGAAGCAGTCGGTAGCCGAAGCCCGGCATGTCGGCAACCCGGGCAGCACGCAAGATGTCGTCACAGTTTCGCGCCTATTGGGCAGCAAGGTCGACAACCGATCAGTGTCGCCATCAACAGCGCAGTCGTTCCTGGGGGGCTGTTCGATGATCAAACCAACTGGCCAATGCGGACTTGCAGCGTTAGAACGTCGTCCATGAGCAGATTTCTCACATGGCTTCTTGCACTCTCTGCGAGCGCGGCATTGCTGACCGCCGCTGGAGCACAGGCGCCAGTGCCCCGCCAAGGCGTCAACCTGACAGCGCTTTACGCCACAGAGAACAAACCCATCCCCGCTGGAATCGTCTGGCGCGTGCTTCTCGAAGATGCCAACGGAGCCACACCTCGCATCGTTGCCCGCTCCGAACAGCCCAATCCGCAATTCACGCTGGAGCCGGGCAACTATGTCGTGCACGCAGCCTATGGCTATGCCAGCGGCTGGAAGCGCATCACCGTTCCAGCCAGTGGCAATGTGAACGAACGCGTCAGCCTCAGCGCCGGCGGGCTCGCGCTGGCTGGCATCATCATTGACCGCCCGGTGCCGGCCAACGCCATCAGCTTCTCGGTATTCGTGCCATTGGCGGGCAACTCGGAAGGCCGGCTCGTGGCGGAAAACGTCAAGGCAGGCGAGGTGCTGCGTTTGCCAGAGGGCACTTACCACGTGGTCTCGACCTATGGCGACGCCAACGCCATCCGCCGAGCGGATGTGAAAGTCGAAAGCGGCAAGCTGGTCGAGGCCACGCTGTTCCACCGCGCGGCCAAGGCAACCCTCAAGCTTGTCCAGGCCCCCGGCGGCGAGGCCTTTGCCGGCACAGCTTTCTCGGTCCTGACGCCCGGCGGTGACGTCATCCGCGAGGCTATCGGTGCATTTCCGGAGGTGATCCTCGCCGAAGGTGAATATGTGCTGATCGCGCGGCAGGGGGGCCAAGTCCACACTCACGAGTTCAAGATCGAAGCAGGGCTCAACCGCGACATCGAGGTCGTGGTCGGCAGATAAGCTGCGGCATCAGGCTCAGTACGGCGGCTCGTCGTAGACCGGCTTGCCGTCAATCAGCAGCGACTTGATCGCGGCCTTGCCCGAAGCACTGATGGCGGCAATGATCTCGACGCGCGAGGCTGGGGTGGTTTCGATAGCCCTGCCCTGCCCTTCCGGGACGAAATAGCTTTCCAGCCCATAGGTCAATCGGGTCAGGATATCGCCTTGGGCGCAATTGCCGCCTGTCGGCATCCCGCAAGTGTACCAGCGTGATGAGGTGGCTTTTACCCAGGTCAGGCCGGTCTCACGCGCTTGCCCCTCGCGGACAAGCTTCACGGCCTCGGCACGCCCATCGGCGGCTGGCTTGAGACCAACGAAAACGGTTTCACCTGTTTTCAGGTCCGTTGCGGCGCCCACCCTCGTGAGGTTGACCGTGCCGATCTCGTAGCCAAGGATCACATAATCCCCGCGAAACAGATCGCGCGGATCGACCGGCGTGGTGGCGAGACGAACCGTTGCGCCATTCCTCAAAATGCTGGCACGCTCGATCACCATGGCGAGGATCAGCCCGCACAGCACAAGCGCCGCAAGCCCGGCCCGGACCACCAGCGGCACACGCGCGACCATGTCGTCCACGCGCATCACGGCGAAATCCCCGGCTGCGGATTGAAGCGCTGCAAGAGCTTGCGGACGCCCGACCCGAGCGCGATCAACGCGACACCGGCGACGAGGAAAAATAGCGATTGGTCGATCAGCGAACCCACAGTGCGGTACAGCATCACGATCACGGCCAGCCCGAACGCGGCGGCACCGGCTAGCGACACGCGGCGCTGCCCCATCACGGCACCGGCCACCACCATCGCGCAGGCGGACAGCAGCACCAGCGCGGACACAATGATGCGCCCGGACATGACCTGCCCGATGCCGCTCCAGAACACCATGGACGTCGCCATCGCGAGGAGCAGCGCGCCAGCCATCGCCAGCGCACCCTTGCGATCCGGCAGCATCACGACCAGTGCCGCGACCGCACCAAGTCCGAGCACACCAGATATCACTACCCGCAGCGCGGCCTGGCCGGGCACAGCACCAGAAGGCTCGAGAACCCGTGCCAACTGCAGGGCGATGACGATGACATAACCCAGCAATCCCCACGCACTGCAGGCGCTAAACAGCGGCGGAAGGCGACCATCACTTGCCAGCAGGCCAAGCGCTGTGAAGATCACCGAGACGAACAGCAGGTAGGCGATGTGCGTGCCTATTTCGGCATCGCGAAACACACTGTCGCCAATGATCAGCACCAGCCAGGCAATCGCGGCCAGCACGGCGAGATGATGCACGGCACGGTTGCTCCGCCCCAATGCCAGAAGAAACGCTGGCGCGAAGAACGCGAGATACCACCAATTGATCACTGGCAGCCGGTCATTGTGCAAGCCGAACAGCCAGGAGATCATGCATACGAAAGCAATGATCAGCGCTCCATCCGAGCGCATGAGCGCTGCAACCAGCAGCGCGCCAATGCCGACCAGCGCCGTGCCCGCAGGCCAATCTGCAGGAAGGTGGTACATCTGTCCGACCAGCGCCACCCCGGCCCCAAAGAACAGCGTGGCCGTTGTCGAGGCGGCATCGACAGCAAGACTGCTGCTCTTCTGGGAAAGCCGAAAGGCGACTGTCAACGCACCAGCAATCAGGATCAGGATGCCAGCAAGTTTGCCAACGCGCGGCAAAAGCTCCCAGTTGGCGGCAACGAAAGCGATCACGCTCGAAGCCAGCAGCAATCCACCGAGCATGCCCAGCACGGCCGGAAGCTTGATGCCGCCGGCGTCGGCCTGAACCGCACGCCGGATGCCGCTGACCTGTTCAGGCTGGAGCAACCCGGCAGAGGTCCATTTGATCAGGTCGGCCTCAAGCCGCTTGCGATAGCTCTGGAGCAACATGTTTGCAGTGTGACGGCAAAAGACACGCTTGTCGACATCATGCAAACTAGTCCGCTGGCAGGAGCGCCCTCGCCCGCCGTTCATCAGGTGCGAGCGCCTCGTCCATGAACGCGGCAACGGCTTCCTTCAGCGTCATCGCGGTCTGCGCCTGCGACCCAAGGCGGCGCACCGAGACGGTCTTTTCTTCCGCCTCGCGCTTGCCGACAGCCAGGATGATCGGCACCTTGGCAAGCGAGTGCTCACGCACCTTGTAGTTGATCTTCTCGTTGCGCAGGTCGGCACGGGCGCGCAACCCGTACGCCAGCATCGCCTCGGTCACTTGCTCCGCATAGGCGTCGGCGTCGGATGTGATCGGGCAGACAACAATCTGCTCAGGCGCGAGCCAGAGCGGGAAATGCCCGGCATAGCTCTCGATGATGATGCCGAGGAAGCGCTCCAGCGAGCCGACGATGGCGCGGTGGACCATGACTGGTTGCTTCTTCTCGCCATCGGAGCCGATATAGAACGCGCCGAAGCGCTCCGGCAGGTTGAAATCGACCTGCGTCGTGCCACACTGCCAGTCGCGCCCGATAGCGTCCTTCAGCGTATATTCGAACTTCGGGCCGTAGAAGGTGCCCTCGCCCTCGTTGACGCCGGTCTTGATCGCGCCATTCGACTCAGCCGCCATGCGTGCCAGCGCCTTCCTGAGAATAGCCTCGGCATGGTCCCACATCGCGTCAGTGCCAACGCGCTTTTCAGGCCGAGTGGCCAACTTGACCACAACCTCGGTGAAGCCGAAATCGCGATAGACCGACATCATCAGATCGTTGATCTTCATGATCTCGTCTTCGAGTTGTTCTTCCATGCAGAATACGTGCGCATCGTCCTGCGTGAAGCCGCGCACCCGCATCAGGCCGTGCAATGCGCCTGATGCCTCATAGCGGTGCACCACTCCGAATTCCGCAATGCGGATAGGCAAGTCGCGGTAGCTCTTCAAACCGTGCTTGAAAATCTGCACATGGCCAGGGCAGTTCATGGGTTTCAGCGCAAACACCTTCTGGTCGGCGTTCTCGTCCTTGGGGTTCATGAAAGCATAGGCGGATTTCACCGCGAACATGTTCTCCTGGTACCAACCCCAGTGGCCGGAGGTTTCCCAAAGGCTCTTGTCGAGGATCTGAGGGGCGTTGACCTCCTCGTAATCGCGGCGGATGCGGCGGCGGTTGTAGGCAATCAGCTGCTGGAACATCGTCCAGCCCTTGGCATGCCAGAAGACGGTGCCCGGCCCCTCGTCCTGGAAATGGAACAGGTTCATCTCGCGGCCAAGCTTGCGGTGGTCGCGCTTCTCGGCTTCCTCGATTTGGGTAAGGTGCGCGTCAAGCTCCTCCTGCTTGGCGAAGGCCGTGCCATAGATGCGGGTCAGCATCGGGTTGTTCGAGTCCCCGCGCCAATAGGCACCGGCCACTTTCATCAGCTTGAAGGCGTTGCCGACCTTGCCGACGGACGTCATGTGCGGCCCGCGGCACAGGTCGATCCAGTCGCCCTGCGCGTACATCTTCAGTGTCTGATCTTCGGGGATGGCGTCGACCAGTTCGATCTTGAACGCCTCGCCCTTGGCGGCAAAAAAAGCCTTGGCCTTGTCGCGGCTCCACTCGGTCTTGGTAAAGGGCTTGTCGCGGGCAATCACCTCACGCATCTTCTTCTCGATGATTGGCAAATCATCGAGCGTGAAGGGTTGTTCGCGATAAAAATCGTAGAAAAATCCGTTGTCGATCACCGGGCCGATGGTCACCTGCGTTCCGGGAAACAGCTCCTGCACGGCCTCAGCCAGCACATGGGCGCAATCATGCCGGATCAGTTCGAGCGCGCGCGGATCATCGCGGTTGACGAACTCGATTTTCGAATCGCGCTCAATGGGATCGGCGAGATCGCTCACAACGCCGTCGAGCGCCATGGCCACGGTTCGCTTCAACAACGACGGCGAGATACCGCCCGCAATCTGCGCACCGGTCGTCCCATGCGGGAACTCGCGCTGGGCACCATCTGGAAATGTCACGAATACGGAAGGAGCGCTCATGGGCTCATCTCCTGCTCACTCGGGGGTACAATCCCCGTAAGTCAGTCCAGTCGCGCATGTGATGCAATCGGATTGCCCCGCAACCGGAACAGGCAATCCGAAGAACAGGGCTTGCAAAGCAGGTCGCTCGCAAACACCTTGTAATTCGAATAGACGAGCCGGATGGAGCAAACAAGCGTGTTTTGGCGGGGGATGACCACCTGGCACGTGCTGCCAGTCACTTTGGCGCTGTTGACTGGTGCAGCGCTGGCGCAAACACCCGCCACGATACCACCCGCCACCGCGCCATCTGCGCCCACCTATGCGCCAACCGGCCCCGCCATGACCTTCCGGATCGCAGAAGGCAGCGGCCCGCGCGGCGCAACCCGCTGGGTCAGCGCAACCGGGCAGATCCAGGCGGATTCCGCCGTGCTATTTGCGCTGTTCGCCAAAACCAACAGAATTGAAGGCCTGACTCTGGTGCTCGATTCGACCGGCGGCCGTGTGCGCGGAGCCATGCTGCTGGGACGCCAGATTCGCGCTGCAAAGCTCAATACCAGCGTAGGGCGAACCATCTCGCTGGATGGCAAGGACGCTGTGCGGAGCAATGAGGTGGGCTGTTCATCGGCCTGTGTTCTGGTGCTGATGGGCGGGGTCGAGCGTTTCGTACCGGAAGACGCTTCTGTGAACGTGCACATGTTCAGTGTCGAGATCGATGCCGAGGGCAACAAGGCGCGCGGCGAGCCCAGCTTCCGAGACATCGAGCAGACACAACGCACGATGGCGGCGCACGCGGTCTATATCGCCGAGATGGGCGTCGCTGCCCGGTTTCTCGAGATCATGACCGAAGCCAGTTTTCGCGGCACGATGAGGCGCATCACCAAGTCCGAGATGGAGGCGATCAAACTCGCCAGCGTCATGCCGCGCGACGTCAGTGTGCCGGTGGCAGGCAACTGGTTCCTGAGCGCTGCAACGGCCCCCGCGCAGCTCATCCGCACCTCGCGGCTGACCGACACTGACAAACTGGTGGTCAACCACGAACTTCTGATCGAGTGCGACGTCGTACGCAGCTTCTTCCTCGTCACCTACCGCCAGCAACTGATCAGGTTCGATGGGCCGAAGGGTGGATCGCAGCCAGTGACAGTCGCCAGCGCAAGGCTCGATACAGGCGGGTGGGATTTCATTTTCCGCGCGCCGGGCCGAGGCTTCGGCATCAACGCGGTCGGCAATGATTTCTGGATGCGGCGCAGCGTGCCACGCAAGGTCTTCGAGGATGCCGCCGCCAATGGCCGCCTGACTGTCGAGCTGGTGGCCCAAGGCCGTCCGACACGCACGTCAAGCCTGCATGATGCTTCGCTCAGGCAACTCCTGCCGGGTTTGTCGAAGCGCTGCGATGCGCGTCCAGGGCTGGTGAGCACGGGCCCAAATCCGCGGCGTTGATCGCGGTCGGCGGTGGATTGACGCCGCGCCAGCGGCCATAGCGCCACGGCGTCACACCTGTCGCGTCTTCAGGCAACTCCTGGCAGACAAGATCAATGCCGTCCGTGCCCCAGGGATTGCAACGGCAGATGCGTGCCAATCCGATCCACGAGCCTGCCCAGACGCCGTGTTTCTGGATGGCTTCATCAGTATAGTCGGAGCATGACGGCCAATGGCGGCATTGTCGGCCAACCAATGCCGAGAAGCTGAGCTGATAACCGCGGATCGCGTAGTGAGCGGCGCGGCGGCACAGTGTCATGCGCATTCCCTCAACGTGGGATTGCCAGCAACACCAGTGCGAGCGCCATGACAGTGAGGGCAGTGAAAGTCATTGCCATGCCAGCGACGCGCCCGAAGCTGGAGCCACTGCTGCGGGACAGACCAACAGCATGCAGCACACGGCCCACAACGAGCATGATGCCGATGCCGTGAATCAGGATGACCTGCGTGTCGACCAAAGCCAGCATGATCAGCCCGGCAAGCGCAAACGGCATACTCTCGGCAAAATTGCCGTGCACACGAATAGCACGCGACAGATCCTTGTCCTGTCCATCGCCAAGCCCGATCAATTTGCTGCGGCGCAGACGGATGACACGCACCTGAAGGACGACCCCGAACAGGATCAACAAACCGACATACAACGCCGCTGCCGCTACATGTGGAACAATATGCTCCATGGAAGTTCCTTCAAACGTTGACGAGTTTGACGACCGGCTGACCGGCACGCGTGCTCTCGATCTTGGCGATGGCATCCACAACCGCGTCGAAGGTCAGCAACGTGGACGCATGGCGCGCCTTGTAGTCGCGCACTGGCAAAAGCACGGCCAGATCGGCCCATTTGCCCACCGGCGGATCACCCATATCCTTGAGAAGCCGCCGCGCTGTGTCACGCAGGCTGCGCAACTCGTCAGCGGTCGAGCCAATCACATTTCTCGCCATGATCGACGCCGATGCCTGGCCAAGCGCGCAGGCCTTAACATCGTGAGCGAAATCGGTCACGACTTCACCATCCATTACAAGGTCAACCGTGACTTTGGAGCCGCACAGTTTGGAATGAGCGACAGAAGTCGCATCCGGTGCGTCAAGCCTCCCGATCCGCGGGATGTTGGCGGCCAGTTCGAGAATTCGCTTGTTGTAGACATCGCTGAGCATGATGATTGCAATATAGCCTCAGTTCTCGCGCATTGCGATAGGGTCATGATCACGGATCGTTGTCTGGCGCGGAAGGTGCGGTCGGTGCCGCGCGCCTCCCCCCGAGCGGCTTGCGGCCAAGGGTCGCGGTTGTGGTCTGCGACGGCAGGGCTCGCGTAACTGAGAACAGAAACCATTGAAAGGTAGGCGCCACATGAACAGAGTGGTTAAGACCTCTACTGCAGTAGCGCAGGCTCTTGCAGCTCCATCATTGCAGCAGGCGGCTCCAAAGAACGAACAGTTTCTGTTGCGCCAGCCAACTCGCGAGGAAGCGGAAGCTGCGGTCCGGACCCTCATCCTGTGGGCCGGCGACGATCCATCGCGCGAGGGTTTGCTGGACACGCCCAAGCGCGTCACGAAGGCTTTCAAGGAATTCTACAAGGGCTACGATGAAAGTGCCCACGATATTCTCGATCGCGTCTTCGAGGAAGTCGACGGCTATTCGGATATCGTGCTGGTGCGCGACATCCCGTTCTACTCGCATTGCGAGCATCACCTCGTGCCTTTCGTCGGCAAGGCCCACATTGCCTATTATCCTTCGGCGGGTGTGGTTGGCCTGTCCAAACTTGCCCGCGTCGTCGACACCTATGCGCGCCGCATGCAGACGCAGGAGACCATGACAGCGCAGATCGCCAACGTGATCGACAAGGTCCTGCAGCCGCGAGGCGTGGCGGTCCTCATCGAGGCCGAGCACATGTGCATGTCGATGCGCGGCGTGCAGAAGCACGGCTCATCGACGCTGACCACCCAATATCGCGGCATCTTCGAAAGCGAGCCGGCTGAGCAGGTGAAGTTTTTCACGATGGTGAAATCACAGCCGCTGCGCATGTCACTTTGACGGCACACGGTGCCGCGAGATAAGTTCAAAACGCGCTGGCGACAGCGCGTTTTTCGTTTGAGAGGCCTGCCGTGACCCTGTTCCCCAAACACAGCAGCAAGGACGACCTCGAAGAAGGCACGACCCTCGCACCGAGGTTCGACGCGGCTGGCCTGATCACCTGCGTCGCCACGGAAGCCGACACCGGAGAGGTGCTGATGGTTGCGCACATGAATGCCGAGGCCTTGAAACTGACCATCGAAAGCGGCGAGGCCTGGTATTGGTCGCGCTCGCGCCGGGCGCTCTGGCACAAGGGCGATACCTCGGGACAGATCCAGCGTGTCATCGAGATGCGCATTGACTGCGATCAGGATGCTGTGTGGCTGCGTGTCAAGATCGCGGGCGATGGCGGTTGCTGCCACACCGGCCATACGAGTTGCTTTTATCGTGTCCAGCCCACCGGCAATGGTGAGGCCGAATTGCGCCCGCTGGTCGTCTGCCGCTGAAACTGGAGCTAAGCTCGTGCTGCGGTCGCAGCTGAAGAATTTGGTCACCATCCTGTCAAAAGTTGTGGCTAACGACTGCCGAGGATGACACCACGTTAACCTGATATGACGCTTTTGTCGCAATCCTGTCGCCATTGAGAGTGTTCGGAGGAACGCTGCCATGTTGTGGGACAGGATCGTGCATCGCGCCACGGGTCTCGGAGGGGGCGGTACCGGCATGAATATCGAGACGATGGGCCTGCAGGAGGCCCCGTCGGGAAAACCGAGGCTCGGGCTGGCACTTGGCGGCGGTGCCGCGCGGGGCTGGGCCCATATCGGTGTGCTGAAGACACTCACCAAGGCCGGCTTCAAGCCCGACATTCTGGCCGGCACCTCGATCGGCTCGCTCGTCGGCGGTGTATATGCCGCAGGCCGCCTCGATGATCTTGAGGCCTGGGCCCGCTCGCTGACCAAGCGCCGCATGGTCGGCCTGATGGACTTCCACATCGGAGGCTCCGGTCTGATTTCAGGTGACCGGCTGAAACGATTGCTCGGCAGCGAACTGATGGACGTGAAAATCGAGGAGCTGCCGCTCAACTATGCCGCCATCGCCACCGAACTCGGCACCGGTCACGAAATCTGGCTGACTCATGGCAAGTTGGCCGATGCCATGCGCGCGTCATATGCGTTGCCGGGCGTGTTCGATCCGGTCAAGCTTGGAGGCCGCTGGCTGATGGACGGGGCAATGGTCAACCCAATCCCGGTCTCTGCAGCGCGCGCCATGGGTGCGGACGTGGTGGTCTGCGTCAATCTCAACGGCGATGCCGGGGGTCGCGGTACCATCATCCAGTCACACCGCGCCGACCGCGATGAGGACTCGATGACACCTGAACTCGAGGTGCGCCCGTCGGCTTCGTGGCTGTCCTCGATCTCCGGCGCTGCCCAACGCGTGCGCTCGTTGGTCGGCCGTGCTCATGATGACAATCCGGCACCGGGTCTTGTTGGCGTGATGATCGATGCCTTCAACATCACGCAGGACCGCATCTCGCGCTCGCGCCTCGCAGGCGACCCACCCGACACGATGATCGCTCCACGGCTCGGCAAGATCGGCCTGTTCGATTTTCACCGCGCCGCCGAAACCATCGAGCAGGGCGAAATCGCTACCGAGAGGGCGCTCGACGACATCATGGCAGCGATTGCCGCTTGCCCCACGCTGCGGTGAAGTCCCCGCTTCAGGCCATGGCGATGTAATCGCGCATGGCCTTTGTCTCGGCTTCGATCTTCTCGATGTGCCGCTTGACCACGTCACCAATCGAGATGATGCCGCTGAGATGGCCATTCTGCACGATCGGCAGATGGCGGAACTTGCCGGCCGTCATCATTTCCATTGCGGTCTCGATGCTGGTGGACTCAGGGCAGGTCATCACCTTGGCCGTCATCCGGCGCGAAACGGGCTCGTTCAGGCCGTCAGATCCCGCCTCCGCAACGGCGCGTACGATATCGCGCTCGGAAAGGATGCCAAGCACGGCACCGTCCGCACCTGTGACTACCGCCGCCCCGATCCGGCGCTCGGCCAATATGCGCGCGGCTTCCGCCAAAGTGCGGTGTGGCTGAATGGTTTGAACGTCGCGGCCCTTGTCGGCCAGAATATTGGCAACACTCATTGCGTGGTCCTCCTTGTGGCGGGTGCCGTTGCAGTTGGCACACTCGTTCAGGCTGGTGCTGATGGCTTTGCACCGGGGCAACAGTCTGCGACGAAAGTCGCATGCGCCGCAAGTGGAATGGCAAGGTTGGCCAGGGCAATCGCTTCAGGTTAGCGTTTGGCTGGATTCCAGGCGTGGTGGCCTTCTCCCGCAAG
>JBOFFB010000147.1:0-2725 GCA_051648385.1 Allobosea sp. | reverse complement strand
TTGGCACGGGGTGGTCGGGTCAAGCCCGACCATGACGCGCTCGTCCTAGCCTCCCCCTCAAAACAAGAAATACCGCTGCGCCATTGGCAGCACTTTCATCGGCTCGCACACCAAGAGTTCCCCATCCGCCGTCACGGCGTAGGTCTCCGCGTCGATCCGGATGTCCGGCGTGGCGTCATTGTGGATCATGCTTTTCTTGCTGATCCCGCCGCGCACGTTGCCCACGGCCACGCATTCCTTCGCCAGCCCGAGCCGCTTCGCACCGCCATTGGCCACGAAGGCCTGTGACACGAAGGTGAGCGAAGTCGACGTCATCGCCTTGCCAAAGGCGCCGAACATCGGGCGGTAGTGCACCGGCTGCGGCGTCGGGATCGAGGCGTTGGGGTCGCCCATCGGCACGGCGGCGATGGTGCCGCCCTTGATCACCATCGACGGTTTCACGCCGAAAAAGGCCGGGTCGAACAGCACGAGGTCCGCCAGCTTGCCGACCGCGACCGAGCCGATATGGGCCGAGACGCCGTGCGCGATGGCCGGGTTGATGGTGTATTTCGCCACATAGCGCTTGGCGCGGAAGTTGTCGTTTCCGCGGCCGGCATCTTCGGGAAGCGCGCCGCGCTGCACCTTCATCTTGTGGGCGGTCTGCCAGGTGCGGGTGATGACCTCGCCGATGCGGCCCATGGCCTGGCTATCCGAGCTCATCATCGAAAGCGCGCCGAGATCGTGCAGGATGTCTTCCGCCGCGATGGTTTCCTTCCTGATGCGGCTTTCGGCAAAGGCCAGATCTTCGGGGATGGACGGATCGAGATGGTGGCAGACCATCAGCATGTCGAGATGCTCGTCGAGCGTGTTGACGGTGAAAGGCCGCGTCGGGTTGGTGGAGGAGGGCAGCACGTTGGCAAGCCCCGCCACTTTCATGATGTCGGGCGCGTGCCCGCCGCCTGCACCTTCGGTGTGGAAGGCGTGGATGGTGCGGCCCTTGAAGGCGGCGATCGTGTCATCGACATAGCCGCTCTCGTTGAGCGTGTCCGAGTGCAGCATCACCTGGATGTCGTGATCGTCAGCCACGCTCAGGCAGTTGTCGATGGCAGCTGGCGTGGTGCCCCAGTCCTCGTGCAGCTTGAGGGCGCAGGCCCCTGCCTCGATCATCTCGATCAGCGCGGCAGGGGTCGCGGCATTGCCCTTGCCGGAAAAGGCGAGGTTCATGGGAAACGAATCCGCCGCGCGCAGCATCTGTGCCATGTGCCACGGGCCGGGCGTGCAGGTGGTGGCCGATGTGCCTGCTGATGGACCGGTGCCGCCGCCGAGCATGGTGGTCAGCCCGCTCATCAGCGCATCCTCGATCTGCTGAGGGCAGATGAAGTGGATATGGCTGTCAAAACCGCCAGCCGTGATGATCTTGCCTTCGCCGGCGATCACGTCCGTGCCCGGCCCGATGATGATCGTCACGTCCGGCTGGATATCCGGGTTGCCGGCCTTGCCGATGCCGCTGATGCGCCCGTTCCTGATGCCGATATCGGCCTTGACGATGCCCCAGTGGTCGAGGATCAGCGCGTTGGTGATCACGGTGTCGGCCGCACCCTCGGCATTGGTCATCTGGCCCTGGCCCATGCCATCGCGGATGACCTTGCCGCCACCAAATTTCACCTCCTCGCCATAGGTGGTGAAGTCACGCTCCACCTCGATGTAAAGGTCCGTGTCAGCGAGGCGCACCTTGTCGCCGGTGGTAGGCCCAAACATGGCGGCATAGGCATTGCGGGCGATTCTGGCGGGCATGGTGGGCCTCAGGTTTGGTAGCTTACATTGGCGGTGGCGAGATCATCGTCATTCCGGGGCGGCTTGAGCCGAGCCCGGAACCCATTTGGCATCACCCTGATGGTTTCGGGGCTCCGCTTCGCGGCCCCGGAATGACGGACGTGGTCGCTCTCACGAAATCAGCTCGCGCCCACGTGTTGCGTGGCTTGCGGCCAGTTGCCAGCCGGTCTCAGTGCGGGTGTAGGTCGCGGTCCAGTGCACAGCGTAGACCTTGCCGTCCGACATGGCGGTGATTGGCGTGATCCCGGTCGCAATAGCCACCCAACCGCCCGCGAGAATGTTGATGGCAAGGTTCTGGGCGGGAATGATCTCGATCGTCGGCTCTCCCGCGAGCAAGGCGACGATGCGCGCGTCCTTGCCGTCGACCTTCGAGGTGGTGTGGGTGTGGGTGAAGCTGTCCGCGTAGAGCGTCCGCAGTTTCACGACGTCTTTCAGCACCACCGCGTCCGCCAGATCCTTGCGGAAGGCGATGATCTCCTCGGCGGTGTGCTTGTGCCCCTCAGGCGACAGCAGCGTTGGCGGGTGGGCAAGGGCAGGGGTGGTTGCCAGGGCGGCGAGGCCCAACGTCAGCATGTGTCGTCTGTTCATCACAATTTCCCCATCACTTTTTGCTGGAAACCATAGATCTCGCGTTTGCCGGCCATCTCGACCAGCGTCACGTCGCGCGTCTGGCCCGGCTCGAAGCGCACGGCCGTGCCGGCGGCGATGTCGAGGCGGTGGCCGCGCGCCCTGGCGCGGTCGAAGCTGAGCGCGTTGTTCGTCTCGAAGAAATGGTAGTGGCTGCCGACCTGGATCGGCCTGTCGCCGGTGTTGGACACGGTCAGCGTGACCGTCTTGCGGCCCGCGTTCAGCACCAGATCGCCCGGCAGCGTGGTGACTTTGCCGGGCTCCAGCGCATGCGTGGCCGAGCGGA
>JBOFFB010000146.1:0-5566 GCA_051648385.1 Allobosea sp. | reverse complement strand
GTGCCAATGCATCTCGCGTATCAGGCTTGCGCAAGCTTGCCGCGATGATCCCCCAACCAAGTCGGTCTGGGTCGTCCGTGTTGTCTGATAGCGCGGCGTCGGTCATGACAGCCTGATGAGCCCGGTGAAAGGCACCGATTCCAAGGTGCACGATGCCAGGCGTCACCTTGCTCCGATCATAGCTTGGCCGCGCAATCGCAGATGGCAATTGTGACAGCGTCGCTTGTGAAAGCCGCATCGGCAATCCCCCGTTGTCTTCTTTGCCGCTTGTCACGTTCTCATCCTGAAACGATGCGGACCCGCTCGCCTCAAAGCTTGTAGGCGGACTTTGCCAGGCGATAGGCAAGGTCATGCGCAATTTCATGGGCCTCATTCTCGTCCAGCCGGTGATCCGCCACAAGCTCTGCCAGAAACGCGCAGTCCATGCGCCGAGCGACATCATGCCGGCCGGGGATGGACGTGAATGCCCGCGTGTCATCGTTGAAACCGACAGTGTTGGCAAAGCCTGCGGTCTCGGTTGTGAGTTGCCGGAAGCGGCGCATGCCCTCGGGCGCATCAAAGAACCACCAGGGCGGCCCGAGGCGCAGGCACGGATAGTGGCCCGCCAATGGCGCGAGCTCTCGCGAATAGGCTGTCTCATCGAGCGTGAAAAGAATGATGGTCAGATCGAGATTGCTGCCAAAGCGGTCAAGCAACGGTTTGAGAGCGGCAACATAGCCGGTCTGCCGGGGAATATCGGCGCCTTTGTCCCGCCCAAACCGGGCAAAGACACCGGCGTCATGATTGCGGAAAGAACCTGGATGAATTTGCATCACCAGACCGTCTTCGACGCTCATGGCCGCCATTTCGGTGAGCATCTGGGCGCGGAAAAGCTCTGCATCGACTGCGATTGCATCACCACTGACAACGCGCCTGAACAAGGCATCCGCCTCGTGCAGCGGCAGATCGGCAGTCTGCGCTGTCGGGTGTCCATGATCGGTGGATGTGGCACCAAAAGACTGGAAGTATGCCCGGCGCTTGCGGTGCGCGGCAAGATAGCCCGCCCAGGACAGCGTGTCTTCGCCGGTGATGTTTCCAAACGCCCGAACATTTGCCGCGAAACCCTCGAACTCCGGATCCAGAACCGGATCGGGGCGATAGGCGGTTACGACGCGGCCTGGCCAACCCGACCCGGCAATCATGCGGTGCCAGCGCAAGTCGTCGAGCGGGCTTTCGGTGGTGGCAATCACTTCGATGTTGAAGCGCTCGAACAGGGCGCGAGGCCTGAACGCGGCTGTTTTGAGCGCAGCATCGATGACGTCGTAGGCGTAGTCGGCGTTATTCGCAGACAGGCGCGTCTCAAGCCCGAACAACGTCCCGAAAGCGTGATCCAGCCACAGCCGTGTCGGGGTACCACGGAAAAGATGATAATTTGCCGCGAAAAGCCGCCAGATGGCGCGAGGGTCGCCCTCCACCGGCCCACCATCGCTGCGGGGCACTCCAAGCTTCTCGAGAGGCACGCCCTGGCTGTGCAGCATGCGAAAAACGTAGTGGTCTGGCACCACAAACAACTGTGCCGGATCCGCGAAAGGCTTGTTTTCGGCAAACCAGCGCGGATCGGTATGTCCATGAGGAGAAATGATCGGGAGCGATTCAACGCGCTCGAACAGCCGACGCGCCACGGTGCGGGTCGAGGCTTCGGCGGGCAAAAGTCTGTCTGGGTGCATCCTCATGAACGGAGCCGTCCCTGACTACGAAAACGGCGCGTCGTTGGCCGCTCGCGAACATGCTTTTCACCGTGGGCGACAATCTGCATGGGCCTTGAACTCCCTCTTCCGCCGTGGCTTGCTGGCAATGCTGGGACGGATTGGGCGGTTGTCCGTCTCACTTGAATACCGAAGGCAGCCAGAGCGAAAAGGCAGGCACGTAGGTGACGAGCATCAGCACCGCCACGCTCGCTCCGTAAAACGGCCAGATCGTCCTCATGCTTTCAGAAATCGAGACCTTTCCGATGGCACAGGCGACAAACTGCACTGAACCGACGGGTGGTGTGTTGAGGCCAATACCGGCGTTGAGAATGAGGATTACACCGAAATGCACGGGATCCATGGCGATTGCCTTGATCAGCGGCAAGAAGATCGGTGTGCAGATGATGATCATCGGTGCCATGTCCATGAAGGTGCCTAGCACCAGAAGAATGACGTTGATGAGGAGCAGGATGACGACCGGATTGTCGCTGATGGCATTCATCAGGTCGACCGTAGCCTTGGGCACCTGAAGGAAGGCCATCAGCCAACCAAAGCTGGAGGCCGCCCCGATGACCAGCAGCACCATGGCTGTTGTCCTCACCGCACCAAGCGTTGCAGCGATGAAGCCTTTCAGGTCGAGCTGCCGATAAACGAACACTGTGACCAGAAGCGCATAGATGACTGCGATGCATGAAGATTCTGTCGCCGTGAACACACCGGAACGCACGCCGCCAAAGATAATGCCGATCAATATGATGCCCGGAAGTGCAGCAACAAGGAGCCTGAGCACCGTCAGGAACCCCGGGAACACACCCGCAGGATACCCGCGCTTCACTGCGACCAGCCACGCCGCAATCATCAGCGCCAAGCAGAGCATCAGGCCTGGAATGATCCCCGCCGTGAAGAGGTCTGCGATGGAGATAGTGCCGCCCGCAGCCAGCGAGTAGATGATCATGTTATGTGAGGGCGGTATCAACAGCGCGATGATCGCCGCATTCGCCGTGACGTTCACGGCATAGTCTGCCGCGTAGCCGCGCTTCACCATCTGCGGGATCATGATACCGCCGACCGCAGACGCATCCGCAACCGCAGAGCCGGAAATGCCGCCGAAAAGCGTGCAGGTCAGCACGTTGACCTGCCCCAGCCCGCCGCGCAAATGACCCACGAGGCTCGCTGCAAACCTGATCAGTCGGTCGGCGATCCCGCCACGGATCATCAGATCACCCGAGTAGATGAAAAATGGGATTGCCAGCATCGAAAAGGCGTTCATGCCCGTCGACATCTGCTGGAACACCACGACTGGCGGGATGCCCATGTACAGCACGGTCACCAGCGACGAGAGGCCAAGGCAGAAGGCCACCGGCACACCCATCAGCAAAAGCACTGCGAAGCTGCCGAAAAGAACGATCATTTCCATGGCTCAGACTGCCCCACCGGTCTGTTTTGGCGCGGAATGATCTTCGCCAAGATGAGCAGACGACACGAAAGGCATTGGTGCCAGGGGCTGGCCCGTGAGGAGAAGCAGAAGTTTCTCAAGCGAGAAAAGTGCCACCAACACGCCTCCAGCGACGAGCGGCACATAGTCCCACCCCTTGGAGATGCCGATCAACGGCAACCGGTCGCCCCAGACCTTGGCAGCCAATTGCCATCCATAGATCACCATGGCGACACCAAAGAGCGCGACGAGCGTCTCGTTGACGACGACCAGCACCGTCTTCCAGCGCCCCCGTGCATAGTGAAGCCCGACATCGAAGCCCATATGGTCCATCTCGCGCACACCCACCGCGCCGCCAAGCAGGATGAACCAGAGCATGAGAAGGAGCGATACCGGCTCGCCCCAGGTCGGTGTGGAATTCAGCACGTAGCGTCCAAACACTGTCCAGGCGACGATGACCGTCATGGCCACGAGACCAATGCCTGCGAGAAGCAGAGAAAAGAGGCTCAGCCGGGCTGCAAGCCACGACAGGAGCCGGGCAACGCCAGCCATATCTTGTCCTTGATGGAGTTTGGCACGGTACCCGCGGCATTGGTCGCAGACGTGGGTACCGGTTACGTGAACTTGCTAAGCCTTGGACGACTGTGATCGATCAAGTTTCCGCGTCGAGATGGATCGGATTTCAACGCGGGATCACCGCGATGCCGATGGTCCGGCATCACTGCCGAAACATCGGCCGCAGGTTGCGCGTTACTGTACAGCCTGAATGTCGGCGACGAGCTTCTTCAGCGCTGCGTCCGTGACGAAACGGTCATAGACAGGCTTCATCGCATCGATGAACGGCTTCTTGTCGACGGAGTTGACCGCAGCACCGCCAGCCTTGACCTTGGCCTCTGAGGATTTCTCGCGGGCATCCCACAGATCGCGCATCACTTTGACCGACTCGCGGGCTGCTGACCTCATGATGTCCTGGTCTTCCTTTGACAGCCTGTCGAACGAGCGCTTGGACATCACCAGCACTTCCGGCGACAACGAATGCTCTGTCATCGAATAGAATTTCGAGACTTCGAAATGCTTGGTTGAGTCGTAGGACGGCCAGTTATTCTCCGCACCGTCGATGACGCCGGTCTGCAGCGCGGAATAAACCTCGCCGAAGGCCATGGGAGTCGCGTTCGCACCGAGAGCCGAGACCAGCGCCACGAACATGTCGGACTGCTGCACGCGGATTTTGAGGCCCTTCATGTCATCAGGCTTCGTGATCGGCCGCTTCGAGTTGTAGAACGACCGCGAACCTGAATCGTAGAAGGCAAGACCAACAAGGTCATGCTTTTCGAATTCCTTGAGAATGCCATCACCAATGGGACCATCCATGACCTTGCGCATGTGATCGACTGACCGAAAGATGAACGGCAGCGACGGAATGTTTGTCGCCGGGATCAGATTGTTGAAAGGTGCCATGTTGATACGGTTCATGTCGATCACGCCAAAGCGTGTCTGTTCGATCGTGTCCTTCTCCGTGCCAAGCTGGCCGGAGTGAAATACGTTGATTTTCAAACGCCCCTTCGTGCGCTCTTCGAGAAGCTTGCTGATGTGCTTGACGGCATCCACCGTCGGGTAGCCATCCGGGTGGATGTCAGTTGACCGCAGAGTCGTCTGGGCGTTGGCCGTAGCTCCAAGCCCCAAACAGGCCAGAATGATTGCGGCACGGCCAAGCAATGTCCTGAGTTTTGCCATATTGTCTTCTCTCCCCTTGCCTCGCTGCTTGATCGCAGCGATGTCTGTTTCAACGTTGACCGGTTGACCGGTATTTCAGGCAACGAAACCATACCCATCGCGCGTGACCCGTCACCTCCGGGACTTTCGAAGACATCGTCACCGGGCTTCTCCGAGCACCTGCCAAGTGTCGCCGTCGTGATGACCTTGCCCAAGTATGACGTCTCCCCTGACGATTTGATTATGCGACCTTCTTTTCTTCCTCGCCAAGCCCTTTTCTTTCATTTGCGCGAGTCTTCTCGAAGTTCATGGGGCTGAAGAACACAGCCCCATTGCGTGCGCGGCTGCGGCTGGTCGTGGCCGAGGACAAGGCCCGATCCAGAACCGGCCACAAACCCGCAAACATGGCCACCGTCCGCCACTTCGCCTTCAATATCCTCAAGGCCTTCCACGACAAGCGAAGCCTCAAGCTCAGACGAAAAAAGGCAGCCAGAAACCCCGAATACATGGCCCTCTTCATCGGACAGACCCGTTAACCCGGTTTCAGGGCCGTGCTAGTGGAGCGTGCCTGACGGGCGAGTCCGATTTGGGATTCCCCATTTTGGTAGTTCGTGCGAATCTGGCGCATGCGCACAGGAATATCCATCACAGTCACGGCCTCTGAACTTCTGCGGCTCGAAGCCATTGTCGC
>JBOFFB010000145.1:0-1899 GCA_051648385.1 Allobosea sp. | reverse complement strand
GCACCCATCGCAATGTCGGCAAAGCTTGGCGCGCCGGTCGTGGAATTGCACACCGGCTCATGGTGTCACGCGGTCATGGACGGTCATCATGACAAGGCACAGGCGGAACTGCGGCGGCTGAAGAATGGCGCACGAATCGCTTTGGCCCACGGGCTTGAGGTCCATGCCGGACACGGCCTCGACTATGACACAGCGCGGACGCTGGCCGCAGTGCCCGAGTTCGTCGAGTTCAACATCGGCCATTTCCTGATGGGCGAAGCAATGTTCATCGGCCTTGAAGCCGCCATCCGCCGCATCCGCGCTGCCATGGTGGAAGGCCGGGCGTCACCCGCGTGAGGGCCAACCATTGATCGTCGGCATCGGCTCCGACCTGTGCGACATCCGCCGCATCGAGCGCTCGCTGGCCCGCTTCGGGGAGCGCTTTACGCAACGCATCTTCACCGAAGGCGAACGTGTCCGCTCGGACCGTAAGGCGAGCCGCGCCGCGTCCTATGCCAAACGCTTTGCCGCCAAGGAGGCCTGCTCCAAGGCGCTCGGCACCGGCATGGCGCGCGGCGTCTTTTGGCGCGACATGGAGGTGGTCAACCTGCGCTCGGGCCAGCCCACCATGCAGCTGTCGGGCGGGGCAGAGGCGCGGCTGCAGGCGCTGATGCCGCCCGGCCACGAGCCGATCATACACCTGTCGCTCACCGATGATGCACCGCTGGCGCAAGCCTTCGTGGTGATCGAAGCACGGCTGATTGTCACAATTTGACGTTTGGGCAATCGGCATGCGCGCACTATTCCGCGCTTGCGCGACGACCAATATCGACGCTAGTTTGAAGCATACCAGAACGAATTGATTTGAAACCGCCGATGCCCTGAGGTCGTTCGTGACTCGCCCCATCCGGGAAGCACCGCAATTTTATCTGACAGCTCCATCGCCTTGCCCCTACCTGCCGGGTCGTGAGGAGCGGAAGGTGTTCACCCATCTCGTGGGCAATCGCGCGCGTGAGCTTAACGACCTGTTGACCCATGGCGGCTTTCGTCGCTCGCAGACGATCGCTTACCGCCCTGCCTGCGAGACTTGCCGCGCCTGCGTCTCCGTGCGCGTTCTGGTCGATGATTTCGCACTGGGTCGCACGCAGAAGCGCACCGTCGCGCTGAACAACGACCTTGTCGGCGCCACCGGCCCCAACAAGCCCAGCTCCGAGCAATACTCGCTTTTCCGCCGCTATCTCGACCACCGGCACCCGGAAGGTGGCATGGCCGAAATGACGGTGCTCGATTTCGCCATGATGGTCGAAGACAGCCATGTCGAGAGCAACGTCATCGAGTATCGCAAGCACGGGCCTGACAGTGCCATCACCGGGCGCGGGCAGGGCGACCTGATCGCCATGGCCCTGACCGATCGGATGGCGGACGGGTTGTCCATGGTCTATTCGTTCTATGATCCGGCTTTGGCTTATCGTTCGCTTGGCACCTACATGATCCTCGACCACATCGAGCGCGCCCGAACGCTCGGCCTGCCTTATCTTTATCTTGGCTATTGGGTCCAGAGCTCACCCAAGATGGACTACAAATCCCGCTACCTGCCGCAAGAGCGCCTGATGGGCCGTGGCTGGGAGCGGGTGGATGCTTAGGCAAGCTGAAATGATTGTCATTCCGGGGCTGCCACCGGCAGATCCCGGAACCCATCGGGCGTACAATGCTGGATTCCGGGCTCGGCTGCGCCGCCCCAGAATGACGAAGATTCAGGGCAATCGCTTCAGGTTAACGTTTGGCTGGATTCCAGGCGTGGTGGCCTTCTCCCCCTGCGGGAAAAGGTGACCGGAGGTCGGAAGAGCGGTCTTGAGATCGTTACGGAATGTCATACCAACCCCTCTTCCGGGCGCTGCCCACCTTCTCCCGCAAGGGGAG
>JBOFFB010000144.1:0-2243 GCA_051648385.1 Allobosea sp. | reverse complement strand
CTCGGCAAGGGTGCCTCCGGTGCTGCCGTGCAGAACATCACGCTGATGCTGGGGATATGACCATGACCATGACCCTGACCGACCCTGACATCGCTGCCATCGGCGTTGCCATCCAGACGTATCTGGATGGCATTTACGAGGGCGACGCCGACAAGCTCGCGACCGTGTTCCTGCCGACATCTGCGCTCACCCAGAGCTTCGAAGGCGAGATCAAGATCACGCCGCGCGATGCCTGGCTCGATGCCGTGCGGAGCCGACCAGCCCCGAAAGCTTCAGGACTGGCGCGCCATGACCAGATCCTGACGATTGACCGGATCAGCGACAACCTCGCCCATGTGAAGCTGAAATGCGCAATTCCACCGCGCTTCTTCACCGACATTCTGTCGTTTGTGAAGATCGGTGGTGAGTGGAAGATCGCGCAGAAGGTCTTCACGACAGATGTGCGGGGGTAGTTTACCCCGGATACGCCACGAACGTCTGCGTTTGCACGCCAAGGCCCTCGATCCCGAGCGTCACGATTTCCCCGCCATGCAGGTAGCGCGGCGGCTTCATGCCGATGCCGACGCCGGGCGGCGTGCCGGTTGTGATGACATCGCCTGGCATCAGCTTCATGAAGCGACTGGTGTAGGCGACGATGGTCCTGACATCGAAGATCATGGTTTTGGTCGAGCCGTTTTGCACGCGCTTGCCGTCGACATCGAGCCACATGCCGAGGTTCTGCACGTCGGCGATCTCGTCGGCTGTCACCAGCCATGGCCCGAGCGGCCCGAAGGTCGGGCAGCCTTTTCCTTTTGTCCAGGTGCCGCCGCGCTCTATCTGATATTCGCGTTCGGAGACATCGTTGCACACCGCGTAACCGGCCACCGCCGCCAGGGCGTCCTTCTCGTCGATGTATGAGCCGCCGTCGCCGATGATGATGGCTAACTCGACCTCCCAGTCGGTTTTCACCGAACCTTTCGGGATGATCACGTTGTCATTCGGCCCGCTGATGCACGACGGGGCCTTGTTGAAAATGATCGGTTCGGAAGGAATCGCCGCGCCTGTCTCGGCTGCATGGTCGGCATAGTTGAGCCCGATGGCGATGAAGTTCCCAGGCTGTGGCACACACGAGCCAAGGCGCACACGCGATGATACCTTCGGCAGCTTGGCCGGATTGATTTTTCGAAGCTTCGCCAGGCCCTTGGCCGTGATCGTTGCACCGTTGATATCCGAGATGACGCCTGACAGATCGCGGATCACGCCGTCCGCATCGATCATGCCGGGCTTCTCTTTGCCAGCACTTCCGAATCGCACCAATTTCATCGCTTGCCCTCCCAGGCCTTTGTTTGTCTGAACCATCAGGGCAAAATCCGGCGGGTTCGGCAAGTCCTTCCAGCAAACCGCGCGGCAGGCATGCGAATTGCTCGCGTCAAATGTTGCTCAATTGCAACGTCCTTGGGCAAACGCACAAAAGCTTGCCATCCCGCATTCGCGCGTCAGGCAGCGATATGCCGCAGCGGCATGGCTCAGTAGTCGCTGAAAATATGCAGAAATGCGTTTTTTTGGACAACGCCCAAGGCCAATCTGGCTAAAAACCAGTGATTGATCCCAATTATTGCGCGTGTGGCAGAGAGCGGCGCAAAACCATTTACGTCTTGTGCGATGTGTCTGGATTTGGCTAGATCACGACATGATTGTGACGTGAATGCGTCGTGAGCGATAACGATACAAAAGGTGGATTTGATGACCTCCGGTTTCCGCAACTTTCTGGCTCTTTCTGCTTCGGCTGCAGCCCTTCTGGTGACAGCTTCTGCGGCCAATGCCAGCTCTTTCGCCATTCGCGCCGGCCAGTCGGCCGAGGGCCTTGGCATGGCCTACGCGGGTGCCGCTTCCGGCGGCATTGGCATGGGCTCACAAGCCTGGAACCCGGCAACGATCACGATGTTCCCGGGCCGCACCAGCCAGTGGAATGCCACGTACCTGCTTCCGCAGGCGCGCTACGGCCTTGACCGGAATGCGACCTTGCCTGGTTTGGGCGGCGCGCCAATCACCGCAGGCGGCGGCATCCAGGCCGGTTCAGCTCAGCTTGGTCTGAACGGTGCTTTCATTCCAGCCTCGTACAACGTCTGGCAGATCACTGACCGGTTGTTCTTCGGCCTCAGCAACACCGCTCCGTTTGGTCTTCGCTCGAAGCCCGGCGGCAGCACCGGTTATTGGGCAGGCCAGACCTATGGTCGTTCGGCGACGATCCGCACCGTCAACAT
>JBOFFB010000143.1:0-8136 GCA_051648385.1 Allobosea sp. | reverse complement strand
CTGAACATTCCCTCAACCCGATCATCCCGTCCGCGCATCGCAAATCACTCCAAACCCGCAAAGCGAGTGAATCACAAAACCGAAAATCCGGGGAGAGTTTTTCAGCGGCCTGTTAGATCATCCCGCACAAAAGCATGCCCTCGCGAAGGCGAGGGTGGGTGCCGGTTTTGTGAGTACGCAATGCTCAATCTTATTATGATCGATCATCTTTCCGCATTGAGATGAATTCCATCTCAATGCGGGATGATCTGGCTTCAGAACACCATCGACGCAGCGGTCACGACACCCGCAGCCAACGAAGCCGCCCCCAGAAACAGAGCGGCGGCAACCTCTCCATTGGCAATCCGCTGCGAGAGATTGTTCAGGATCAGACGGACAAGCCAATAGACCATGATCTGGATGATGATGGCGACGACGCCGTAGATCATGAGATCAGGGATGGTCTTGGAATTGACGATTGCACTCGACAGCGGCAGCGCAAATCCCGTGAGGCTGAGGCCAAGCGAAGTTGCCGCCGCGATATTGTTCTGGCGGATCAACTCGAACTCGTTGTGGGTGGTCGAAACGGTGTACAGCACGAGATAGAGCGCGGTCAGACCCATCGCCGCGCCAAAAAACAACAGGAAATCGGGCAATCCCTGGATTGATGCGTATAGCATGCGGCTTCTTTCATCCGGGTTCAGGCGGCTTCGAATGCGATGCTCACACCGAAAGCTGCCACGACGACTCGTGTTCCACACATTGCGTGGGCAATGCCCTGTTCGTCCAGTCGCCGTTGCAATGCAGGCATGTCTGCAACCGTGATCGTGAAACTGGCGAGGGCTGTTGCTGCATCCTTGTATCCAAAGGTCCGGCTGGCGAATTCCGGCGTGACCAGCTCGATCCGGCCACGCGGAAGACCGAAACTCAGGCCATGATCGCTGATGACTGGTTGATCCACATTGCTGAATGCCTCGAAGAAACCGCTATGATCACACGGCACGGGCGACACGAATGACACAGCCGAGACCGACAGCGCGCCATTTGGATGTGACTGAAAAGCCGGGTTCCAGAAATTCTGCGGCTCATGCTGCTGGCAGACAAAGAACGCCTGTTCAGGGGCAAGCGGATTTGCGGCAAAAGCCAGCGTGAAGGCGACACGCACGGTGGAGCCATCAGGACCTTTGGCCTGCCGCTCGAAGAAGAACGGTTCAAAATGGCCGATGCCGCTGGCATGGAACGCCGCATTGTCGGCCTTCGCATCGGTGCTTTCCAGTACCAGCATCGAAAACCCCTCGCCGCGCGTGAGCGCATCGCGAACAAAGGCGCCAAATGAAAATTGACCTGGTGCATGTTCGACGATCAGTTCCGGTTCACCAACCGTGACAATCTCGAGGAATGTGCCGGGGAATTGTACGATCCGGTTGTGTGTGCCCCACGGATGGCGATTGCGCGCGCCCACAATGAAACCCAATTTTTCGTAGAACGCCCCCGCCGCGTCGAGATCATTGACGCCAAGGACGAGATGGTCGAGGCCACGCGCGGCCACGCTCAAACCAACCTGCTTTGCGTCTTTGCAGCGGCGATGAAGCTGGCGAAGAGCGGGTGCGGTTCGAACGGGCGGGATTTCAGTTCGGGATGATACTGCACGCCGATGAACCAGGGATGGTCCTCGTACTCGACCGTCTCTGGCAACAAGCCATCCGGAGACAAGCCGGCAAAGCGCATGCCATGGGCCTCGAGCCGATCGCGGTAGGCCATGTTGACCTCATAGCGATGCCGGTGGCGTTCGGAGATCGTGGTCGCGCCATAAATCTCGGATATGCGGGAGCCTCTGGCGAGTGCCGATTCATAGGCCCCAAGCCGCATGGTGCCGCCGAGATTGCCGCCCGCAGCGCGTGTTTCAAGCTCGTTGCCCTTGAGCCATTCAGTCATCAGGCCGACGACAGGCTCGGGTGTAGGGCCGAATTCCGAGGAATTGGCGGCGCTGATGCCAGCCAGCGAGCGCGCTGCCTCGATCACCGCCATCTGCATGCCGAAGCAGATGCCGAAATACGGCACTTTGCGCTCGCGCGCGAAACGGGCTGCGCGAATCTTGCCTTCAGCACCGCGGATGCCGAAGCCGCCGGGCACAAGGATGCCGTGGACATGTTCGAGGAACGGCGACGGGTCTTCCTTCTCGAACACCTCGCTCTCGATCCAGTCGAGGTTGACCTTGACGCGGTTGGCGATGCCGCCATGCGTCAGCGCCTCGATCAGCGATTTGTAGGCGTCTTTCATGCCGGTGTATTTGCCGACGATGGCAATATTGACCTCGCCCTCCGGCGAATGGATGCGCTGTGATATCTGCTTCCAGCCGTTGATATCCGGGCCGTTGGCGCCTTCACTCATGCCGAACGCGGCGAGGACCTCATCGTCGAGCCCCTCCTCGTGATAGGCCAGCGGCACGTCATAGATCGAGCCAAGATCGCGCGCTTCGATAACGGCGGTGGGCCTGACATTGCAGAACAGCGCTAGCTTGCGGCGCTCCTCGACGGGGATGGCGCGATCAGTGCGGCACAGAAGAATGTCGGGTTGGATGCCGATCGAGCGCAGTTCGGCGACCGAGTGCTGGGTCGGCTTGGTCTTCAGTTCGCCCGCACTTGGAATGTACGGCAAAAGCGTCAGGTGAATGAAGATCACCGTGCCGCGCGGCTGTTCCTGGCCGACCTGGCGGATGGCTTCGAGGAAGGGCAGGCTCTCGATATCGCCGACGGTGCCGCCAACCTCGACCAGCACGAAATCATAGTCCTCATTGCCACGCAGCACGAAGTCCTTGATGGCGTTGGTGACATGCGGGATCACTTGAATGGTGGCGCCAAGATAGTCGCCACGGCGCTCCTTGGTCAGGATGTCCATGTAGATGCGACCGGTTGTGATGTTGTCATCACGCTTGGCCGCGCGCCCTGTGAAGCGCTCGTAATGACCAAGGTCCAGGTCAGTCTCCGCACCATCGTCCGTCACGAAGACCTCACCATGCTGGTAAGGGCTCATCGTGCCGGGGTCGACATTGAGATAAGGATCGAGTTTGCGCAGCCGGACCGTGTAGCCACGCGACTGCAAGAGCGCACCAAGAGCGGCTGACGCGATACCCTTGCCAAGCGAAGAGACCACGCCGCCGGTGATGAAGATGTACCGGGTCATGGGATTTGAGCCTTAAACTTGTTCGCCCGATTCGGGGAGTACGCGTTCCGAGCGTCCGCGATGCCGATGCAACTTGTCCACAAAGGAAAAGGGCCGGAAGAACCTTCGTTCCGCCGGCCCTTGATCTGGCATGTCACGTTCATTGGACCGGAGCGGACGGACGCGGCGGCTGTGCGCCACTCTGGTCCTGCATCTGGCGAAGCTGGTCGAGCACATTACCGCCCGCCGGTGCTGGAGCGGTTGGCCCAGCAGGTACAGTTGGCGTTGCACCATCAAGTATCGAACGTGGAGCACGGTTTTGCGAGGCAAGCACCGACAGCGTGATACTGGTCAGGAAGAATACGCCCGCAAGGATGGCAGTCGTGCGCGTCAACGCATTGGCTTGCCCGCGACCGGTCATGAAGCCGGACACGCCGCCGCCACCGCCGCCCAGGCCCATGCCGCCTTCCGAGCGCTGGAGCAGCACGACAATCACGAGTGCGATCACGACGATGAGATGAACTATGATGAGGACTGACTGCATGGGCTCACAAATAGGAAATGGGCCGACAACACGCCAGCCCGATTTGAAGGTGCGGCATTAGCATGGGGGTGGCGCGCTGCCAAGGCGTCGTAACGGTTCAGACAAGCGCGAAGCGGCGGCTGATGCGGTCCACTTTGGTGCCATCACGCAGTGGCACGGCCTTCTGCGTGTCGTAGATTTCGAAGCCCATCTTGGCGTAGTAGGCTTGGCCGCCGAGATTGTCGGCGCGGATTGTTGCATTCAAGGCAAAAAGCCCCATCCCGACAGCCTTCCTGCGTGTCAATGCAAACATCGCTGTACCTACGCCACTTTGCCTGCTGGTTGCGCGGGCAAACGTGGCGATGTCGCCCCAATCCGGTGGCAGCTCAACAATGACGCTGATGGCTTGAAAAGCGACGATCTGTCTGACTGGACTGACGGCCACAAGACATGACCGCACCTTTGGCCCGTCGACATAATGATCGAGAAAGCGTGCCTCGTCGAACAGGGTCTGATGGGCAGTGGTGCCACCCGCTCTGATGATCTCGTTGATCAACGCGGACATTGCTGGCGCGTCTTCGGCTGTCGCATCACGGATCGTGAACTCAGGCATCACCCGGCTCTCAGCCGAACGCCTTGATGATACCAAGGAAATCCGCAGCTTGCAGGCTCGCTCCGCCCACGAGCGCGCCATTGACGTTCGGCAACGCCATCAGTTCGGCCGCGTTCGACGGCTTGACTGAGCCGCCATAGAGAATGCGCACCTTGGCCGCTTCCGCTTTCCCCAACATCTTGCCGAGTTCGCTGCGAATTTCGGCATGGACTTCGGCAACATCGGCGCTGGTCGGCGTTTTGCCGGTGCCAATGGCCCAGACCGGTTCGTAAGCGATCACGATTACCGTGCCGCTGGCGATGTCTGGCAAGGAACCGCGCAATTGTTTCCGCACAACAGCGAGGGTCTTTGCCCCTTCCCGCTCTGCAAGCGTCTCACCAACACAGATGATGGGGACCAGCCGGGCTGCCAGTGCTGCCTCGGCCTTTGCCTTCACATCGGCATTGGACTCGCCATGAAGCGTGCGGCGTTCGGAATGGCCGACGATGACGTAGGACGCACCGCAATCGGCCAGCATTGCAGCGGAGATATCACCTGTGAACGCACCTGAAGCGTTGGCATGGCAATCCTGGCCGCCAGTGGCAACACCTGTTCCGATCAGGGCTGCCGTCATGGTGTAAAGCAACGTTGCTGGTGGGCAGATCAGGACGTCGACCTTGCGACGCGTGTTGGCATCAAGGCCGCGCCCGATGTCGAGAGCGGTATCGAGGGATTGTTTCAAGCCATTCATCTTCCAGTTGCCCGCAACAAGCGGCTTTGGGGCATCGGCCATGATCGAGGTCCTTCTGGTTCAAGCTTGCGCGAGCGATAGCAACCGCCCGGCAATCCTGCAATTGCCTGATTGCAGCCGGCGAACGGCCTGCCTATAAGTCCGCGAGACAATTCGGAGCCGGTTCGCTGCCATGATGATGCAAGGTATTCGCAATGCAGGCCAGACTTGGCTTGGAAAGCTGCTGGTCGCAATCCTGTTCTCAATCCTGATCGGCTCGTTCGCGATCTGGGGTATTGGCGACATTTTCCGTGGTGGCGCGCGCAATACGGTCGCTACGGTTGGCAAGACAGAGATCGACATAGAAAAGGTCCGCGCTGCTTACCAGAACGAAATCCAGCGCCTGTCCCGGCAATTCCGGCAGAATATAACGCCTGCACAGGCTCGCGTGTTTGGTGTCGACCAACAGGTGCTGTCGAGACTCGTGACAGAAGCCGCGCTTGATAACGATGCTGCCGCGCGCAGCCTCACCGTCAGCGACGATGCCGTGCGCCGTTCAATCATCGAGGATGCCAATTTCAAAGGTGCGAATGGCGAATTCAATCGCAGTATGTTCAACGAACTCCTGCGCCAGGCCGGTCTCAACGAAGCTGGTTATGTGCGCGAACAACGCTCCGCCATCGTCCGCAACCAGCTGGCCGAGGCCATTTCCGGCCTGAGTGCGGCACCCGTCAGCATCCAGGACGTTGCCCATCGCTATCGCAACGAACGCCGCATCCTGAGCTATATCGAGTTGCCACCTACATCCGCTGGCGAGATTGCTGCACCGACAGATGAGACGTTGCAAAAGTTTTTCGACGAACGCAAAACGGCCTTCCGTGCTCCAGAATATCGGACGGCGCAGGTGTTGGCACTGACCCCGCAAACATTGGCTGATCCAGCTGGCATCACCGACGTGGATGCAACAGCACACTATGAGCGCATCAAGGCGCGGTTTGGCACTCCGGAGCGCAGGACCGTTCAGCAAATCGTGTTTCCGAGCCAAGCCGATGCCGCCGCCGCTGTGGCACGCAGCCGTGCCGGCAGCGAATTTGCCGACATTGCGAAAGAGCGCAGTGTGTCCGATGCAGAATTGACGCTCGGAACATTCACGCGCGTGGAAATGCTGGATCAGGCTGTGGCCACGGTGGCCTTCGGGCTTGCGGCTAACACCGTGAGTGAGCCTGTGCCCGGTGCATTCGGCTTTGCGCTGCTGCGCGTGACAGCAATCGAAGCCGAACGCGTCAGGCCGCTGACCGAAGTTGCAGGCGAAGTTCGCACTGATCTCGCTATCAGTCGTGCGGTGCAGGCTCTCGGTGAGGTGCATGACAAGATCGAGGACATGCGGGCCGGTGCACGGCCGCTGGCCGAAATCGCCAAGGAACTGAAGCTGACCATGGTCAGTGTTGGACCGATCGACCGCACGCGCCAACTTGGCGCAGGTGGACCAAGCCCCGGCATTCCAGCGCTTGAACAGGTGGTCGACGCCATGTTCCGGGCCGATATCGGCACTGATAATGAAGCCGTGCGAACCCGTGACAATGGCTATGTCTGGTATGACGTCACTGCCATCGATCAGGCGCGCGAACGCACCTTCGAAGAAGTTCGCAGCACGGTCGCCAGCCAGTGGCGGCAAGACGAGGTGACCACCCGGCTGCAGGCCAAGGCCCGCGAAGTGACGGATCGTCTTGGCAAGGGCGAAACGATGGAAGCCGTTGCTGCGTCGCTTGGGCTTTCCGTGGCAGTATCGCCTGAACTGACCCGCGCCAGCAGCGTGCCGGAATTTCCGGCCAATGTCCTGACCGTTGCATTCGGCACCGCAGTCAATGCCGCAGCCTCTGCTGATCTCGGTGCCTTGCGCGGGCGCATGATTTTCAGCGTCCAGTCGGCTGCGGTTACGCCGTTCCTGCGCACGACGACTGAAGCAGAGAATGTCAGCCAGCAGCTTGGTGTTGCCATCGGCGACGACCTGCTCTCGCAGTATGTATCAGCATTGCAGACCAGACTTGGCGTCCGCATCAACCAGACAACCTTCCGCAATGCCACCGGTGGCGGCGAAAGCTGAGTGCTGATGCATGGGGCATTTGACGAGGCAACGTTCAAGGGCCGGTATGAGGCTGGCACCGGGCAAATCCTGCGTGAAGTCCTTGTCAGTGATTGCGAGACGCCGGTTGCAGCGTTCCTGAAGCTCCGGGCGTTCGCCAAAGGAGCGGCTTTTCTGCTCGAATCCGTCGAGGGTGGTTCGGTCAGGGGTCGCTACTCCATGATTGGACTACAACCCGATCTGGTCTGGCGGTGCGACCTTGGCCAGGTCAGTATTGCAAGGCCACTCGCTGCATCAGGCGCATTCGTCTCCGATCCGGCTGAAGCGTTCACAAGTTTGAGACAGCTCATTAAGGACAGCCGCCTTGAGACCGACGGACTTGACCTGCCGATGGCAGCCGGTCTGTTTGGCTATCTGGGGTATGACATGGTGCGCCTGATGGAGCGACTTCCCGCCCGGAAAGCCACCGGGCTTGGCCTGCCAGATGCAATCCTGATACGCCCCACCGTCATGGTCATTTTCGATGCGGTCAAGGATGAGATGTCCGTGGTTGCATCAGTTCGGCCGGAGGGTGGTGTCAGCGCCAGTAGTGCGCTGGAAACCACGCGCGACAGGATTGATGCTGTCGTTCGCGTGCTTGAGGGCCCGCTGCCTGCTGATGTGAAGACCGATGTCAGCCAGTTCACGCCGCCAGTCGGTGTCTCGAACACATCGCCTGGCGTGTATTCGGCCATGGTTGACCGCGCCAAGGAGTACATCAAGGCCGGTGACATCTTCCAGGTTGTGCTGTCGCAGCGCTTCGATACACCGTTTGACCTTCCACCGTTCTCGCTTTACCGGGCCCTGAGGCGCGTCAATCCGGCACCGTTCTTGTGCTATCTCGATTTCGAAGCCTTCCAGATTGTCTGTTCGAGCCCCGAGATCCTTGTGCGACTGCGCAATGGCAAGGTCACGATCCGGCCGATTGCTGGCACAAGGCGACGCGGGGCGACACCGGCTGAGGACGACGCCTTGGCAGCCGAGCTTCTGGCTGACCCCAAAGAGCGCGCCGAGCACCTGATGTTGCT
>JBOFFB010000142.1:0-1849 GCA_051648385.1 Allobosea sp. | reverse complement strand
CGCTCGATCCCGCTCGCATGAAACGCGTGGCCGTGATCGGCGCGCTGGTGCGGGCTGATCAGGAGAAGGTCTGGACAGACCCGGCAGGCGTGCCGCGCAAGCCGATCGAGGGGCTGGATGCAGCTTTGGCGCGGCTGCTCGGAACGGGCTCGAACATCAGCTTCCAGTCGGGCGTCAAGACTTATTGCGGCACGGAGTTTGCCGACCGATCCGCAGCCATCGAGGCGGCCTCAACCGCCGATGTCATTGTCGCGATGCTCGGCGAGGATTGCGAGTTCATGGGCGAGGGCGCGTCACGCACGCGGCTCACGCTGCCGGGCGTGCAGGATCAGCTTCTTGAAGAATTGATCGGTACGGGCAAGCCGGTGGTGCTGGTGCTGGCCACTGGCCGCCCGCTGGTGCTGACGCATCTCAAGGGCCGTCTGGCGGCGCTGGTGCAGACCTTCCATGCAGGTTCCGAAGGGCGCACGGCGGTGGCCGAGGTGCTGACCGGCGCGTTCAATCCATCGGGCAAGACGCCGATGAGCTTTCCGCGCGCTGTCGGGCAAATCCCGGTCCACTACGACCATCTTCCAACCGGGCGGCCGAGGACACCGGGGCGCTTCCGTTACGAATCGGGTTTCATGGACGAGGCCAATGAGCCGCTCTATCCGTTTGGCTTCGGGCTCTCCTACACACGCTTCAGTTTCAGCGATCTCGTTGTCGAGACGCCAAATGTTGCTGCGTCCGGCGAGGTGAAAGTCAGCGTGACTGTGACGAATGCAGGCGCGCGCGACGGGCAGGAGGTTGTGCAGCTTTATGTGCGTCAACCGGTGGCCAGCATTTCGCGACCGGTCAGGCAGCTAAAGGCCTTCGACAAGGTCCAAATCAAGGCAGGCGACAGCCGCCGCATCAGCCTCAGCATTCCCGCAAGCAGCCTTGGCTACCATGACGCACAGGGCCGCTACATCGTCGAGCCGGGGCGCTTCGAGATATTCGTCGGGAACTCATCGCTGGCAGAGCTCAAGGGCGGTTTCACCTTGGCGGCAGCTCTACGCAGGGTTGGGGCGCGGCCATGAACGAAACACCGCGCAAAGCAATCGGTCGCATGATCGGCACTTACACCAGTACCGACCCGATGGGCGGTACTGGCAGTTTCGTGACCCACCCGGTGCCTGAGCTGGCTCTCGACATGGGCGGCATCCCCGGCGACCGGCATGGCGGCCTGACGCGCGGCTCGACGGCGCGTGAACCGTGGCTGGCGCGCGGCACAGTGCTGCGCAATGATCGGCAACTGTCTGTTCTGTCGAGTGAAGAACTTGCGCTGATTGCAGCTGGTCTTGGGTTACCGGAAGCGACGCCGGAATTGGTGGGAGCCAACCTGCTGATCGACGGTATCGCCGATCTTTCCCGCATTGCGCCCGGCTCGTATCTTGCAATCGGCGGCCAATGGGGCGGCATTGGCAAGTTCGATGGCAAGGCCCTGCTGCGCGTCGAGGCTTACAACAAGCCCTGTCGCGGTCCGGGCCGCAAGCTGGCCGCCGCATACGGGCGGCCCGAACTGGAATTCGCCTTTGTGAAGGTGGCAGCTTCCTTGCGCGGGCTGGTGCTGAGCGTCGCGCTGCCCGGCGTGATCCGCGCGGGTGATGCGGTGGTGGTAATGGAGCCGCTGACGGCTCCTTGAAGGTGCGAAATTTGTCATTGCAAGCGTAGCGAAGCAATCCAGCCTTGGCGGCGCATCATCACTGGCGACTGTGTTTGCGGTCAATTGCTTTCGCTGTTTTGGGGCTGCCATTTGCGGTTTTCTCTGACGATTGCGGAGAGTGCAATGAGTAGTTTTCGTGCGATTGCGATGATCGCGACCTTTGCG
>JBOFFB010000141.1:0-2926 GCA_051648385.1 Allobosea sp. | reverse complement strand
GCATCGATTTCGCCAAGAAGACGATGATGGGCATCCGCAACAACCGCTACATGGCCGAAGTGCCGACGGTGGTGGGACCAATCCGCCGCAAGGGCTCGGTGCATGGTGCGGAAGCCCGCGCCGCACGCGCTCACACGTCCCGCAAGCTGAAGTTCACGCTGCCCGGCCCGATGACCATCGTCGACACGATTGCCGACGAGCATTATGGCCGCCGCTCCGACCTCGCCATGGCTTTCGCCGAGGCGCTGAACGAGGAAGCGAAGGAACTGGAGGCCATCGGCATCGACGTCGTGCAGTTCGACGAGCCCGCCTACAATGTCTACATGGCAGAAGTCGCCGACTGGGGCATCGCGACGCTGGAGCGCGCCGCCGAGGGGCTGAAATGCACCACCGCAGTCCATGTCTGCTACGGTTACGGTATCAAGGCCAACATCGACTGGAAGAATACGCTTGGTGACAACTGGCGGCACTATGAGGACACGTTTCCGGTGCTGGCACGCTCCAGCATCGACCAGGTCTCGCTCGAATGCCGCAACAGCCGCGTGCCGATGGAGCTGATCGCATTGCTCAAGGGCAAGGATGTGCTTGCAGGTGCCATCGATGTCGCCTCCGATCACATCGAAACACCCGAGGAAGTAGCAGCCTCGATCCGCGCGGCGCTCAAATTCGTCGATCCGGAAAAGCTGTTTCCGTGCACCAATTGCGGCATGGCCCCGATGTCGAATGCGGTGGCCTATGGCAAGCTCGCGGCGCTGAGCGCAGGTGCGGCCATCGTGCGTAGGGAACTTACAAGAATTTGAGGTTACGCAGAGCGTGCCTTGATCAGGCGCGCCCAGTCAACTTCATGAAATCCATGTAGAGCCTCTGCAGATAAGCGGGGCTAGCCCCTGGGTCGATTTGCTGCATTCCAACGAAGGCGGCATACTCGATTTTTGCGATCACGTGCGATTGCCAGGTCTCAGCAAAGAGGCCTGTTTCACGATAGAGCTTTTCGAGAAAGTTAACTCGCTCAGCGTCTACCTGATTGCAGATATCCGACACACCAGCATCGACGGCTGCAAGACTACGCATGCCCTGCTCCACCTTTGGATCGAGGCGGACAGCGAGTTCATTCAGCAAGCCGAGCTTTGCGATAGTTTCTTGGCGCTCTTCTGCTAAGCCCATGAGCTCGAGCGTGTAGGTGTCTCGCCAGGTGCCAGCAAGGGACAGAAGAAACGATTCGGACGAATCGAAATGGCTGTAAAACGAGCCGCGCGTCTTTTGGGCACGATGGCATAGCGCCTCGATTGTCAATGCGGCCGGTCCTGCCGTTGCAAGTGCCGAGAGACCGAGTTCAAGCCAATCTTGTCGCGAGAAGCGGCGCGAGCGCGGTCGTTCGCTCATGACCACAGGCCAAAAGCACCAAGGACCGCGAGCGAAGCGAACAGGGCCCATTGCGGAAAATCAAGTGGACGCAACTGATGCCACACAACCATGACTACGCTCCAAACGGAGAAGAGGCCTGACACGACGACAGCCGCTGCGACAAGATCAGCGCTTGCGCGGCCTATTGCACCAAGCCCGAAAGCCACAGCCAGACTGCCAATCACCAGCGTAACGAGATGCCAGCAGTAGTAGTTGGTGAAACGGGGAATTGATTCAAGGCTTGGTGCTTGAAGGAGCGGGCGTACAGCCTCACGCCCACCCAGAGTGACATGTAGCAAACAAATGGCGATCGAAATGCCGCTAGCGGCCAGGAGCAGGAGATTCATCAGGCAACTCTTGAACGAGAGAAATTTAATACCATACCACATGGTATCTATGAATTCACGAATAGCACTTGAAGGCAGCGCTGGCAACGTGATGATGAATGCAAAAATCCGAATTTTCCCTACTATGACATCCTTGGAGTCTGGTGCGAACTTGCCATAGTGACAGCCTCGTCTTTCTGAAAGCTCACGACATGCCCAATCAGGCTACCCCAATCGGCGCGTTAACGATCAAGATCAGCGCCATGCCAGCTGATACCAACGCCAATGGCGACATTTTTGGCGGCTGGGTCATGGCGCGCATGGACCAGGCAGGCGGCATCGCCGGCGTCGAACGCGCGCAAGGGCGCGTCGTCACGGTCAAGGTCGATACAATGACCTTTATCCGTCCGATGAAGGTGGGTGACGTGCTCTGCGTCTACACCTCCATCGGCGAGATCGGGCGCACGTCGATGAAGATCAACATCGAAGCGTGGGCCCAGCGCTTCCGTACCAACGTGATGGAAAAGGTAACGGACGCCACCTTCACCTTCGTGGCGGTTGATGATGATGGCAAGCCTCGGCAAATCCCGCGTTGAGTTCGACCCGCCGACAATCCGAGACATCGTCACCAGAATCTTTCTGCCAGTTGTGAACAATTCTAACGATTGAATGAACAAGCCCGTAAAGACTTGGCCTCATGGTGGCATGGTGACATGCAAGGGTGCAGCCATGACAATGGGTTTTTCGCTTTCTGGACTTGAGGACGTCGCTGCTGGTGAAGAATCACCACGCCGCGATGCCATCCTGTCGGCATTGACGAACCAGTATGTGGAACTGGAGCCCCGTCTCAGCGACAGACACATCGAGCTGTATGACAACGTCTTTCGCGTGCTGGTGAAGGGTATCGAGCTTCAGGCGCGTCTGGCGCTGTCGGAAAAGCTCGGGCCAATGAAACGGGCCCCGCGCGAGATCATCCGCGATCTTGCCAACGATCCCTATGCGATCGTGGCAGGGCCGGTACTGCAGCACTCACCTGTGCTCGAAGAGGCTGATCTCGTTGATGTTGCACGCAATCGCAGCGAGGCGCATCGCGCCGCAATCGCCCAGCGGCCAGACATCAATGAGACCGTGACCGATGCATTGGTCGATCGCCGCGAGCAGTCTGTGCTGGTTGCGCTGGTGGGCAATGATAGCGC
>JBOFFB010000140.1:0-2449 GCA_051648385.1 Allobosea sp. | reverse complement strand
TCTACTCGATCCCGCCAAAGCCCGAGACACAAGGTTCGACCGAGCGCATCATCGGTTCATGGTTCAAGGCGCGCGGACAACGGGACAAGGTGATCCTTGCCACCAAGACAATCGGCCGCTCGCACATGGCGTGGTTCCGTGATCCGCCGCAGGAAGGCCGACTCGACAAGGCGCAGATGACCTACGCGCTGGAGAATTCGCTGAAGCGCTTGCAGACCGACTATATTGATCTGTACCAGTTGCATTGGCCCGAGCGACCCGCGCCGTGGGGCGCGAATCCGACGCGTTTTTCAGCTGCGAGTTTTCAGCCACTGACAGATGAAAACAGCATCGAAAGCCAGCTTGAAGTGCTGCAAGGCTTCGTCAAGGCCGGCAAGGTGCGCGCCATCGGCCTTTCGAACGAAAGTGCCTGGGGTACCATGCGGTTCCTGGTCGCCTCGGAGCGGCTCGGATTGCCGCGCGTACAATCGGTACAGAACGCCTACAATCTGCTTAACCGCAACTACGATGTGGCCATGGCCGAGGTCTTCGTGCGCGAGCAGGTAGGGCTGATGGCCTATTCGCCGCTGGCGCAGGGCTTTCTGTCGGGCAAGTACCTCAATGGAGCGCGCCCAGCCGGGGCACGGACCACGCTGTTTGACCGTGGCCAGCGCTATCAGACGCCAGGAGCCGAAGAAGCTGTCGCCGACTACGTGGCCGTGGCCGCCAAGCACGGCCTTGACCCGTCAGCCATGGCGGTTGCGTTCGTCACCAACCGGCCTTTCACCTCGTCAAACATCATCGGCGCAACGACGATGGCTCAGCTCAAGGTCTGTGTGGAAGGCTCGCAAGCCGTGACGATGACACCTGGGTTGATCGCTGACCTTGATGCCGTTCATCAACGGCGTGGAAATCCATGCCCTTAGAGCATTGCGCACACAAGCATGCCCTCGCGAAGGCGAGGGTGGGTACCGGTTTTGTGAGTACGCAATGCTCTATTTTATTATGATCGATCTTTCCGCATTGAGATGGATTCCATCTCAATGCGGGATGATCTAGACCGGAGTCAATCCGTCTCGCAAATGTCGCATCTTTGGGGAAGAATCCCGAATCATGCCTCGCCTGTTTACCGGACTGGAAATTCCGCCTGACATCGCCACCGAGCTGTCATTGCGCCGTGGCGGCCTTGCAGGCACGCGCTGGATCGAGCCGTCTGACTATCACATCACCTTGCGTTTCCTGGGTGATGTGGACGGCGCGACGGCACGCGATGTCTTTGATTTTCTGGCCGATATCCAGCGATCATCCCTGACCGTCACACTCGACCAGATTGCCAGCTTTGGTGGAGACAAACCGCATTCGGTTCATGCGCGCGTGCGGCCTGATCCTGCCTTGAGTGAACTTCAGGCCGAGCATGAGCGGCTGATGCGGCGCATCGGCTTGGCGCCAGAGCCCCGCAAATTCGTGCCGCATGTGACACTGGGTCGTTGCAAGGGTGCCTCAGTGCTGGCAGTTGCCGATTATCTGACAACGCGGGCCCTTGTGCGTTCTTTGAGTTTCACGGCGCGACGCTTTGTCCTGTATTCTTCGCGCGCATCCACTGGCGGCGGGCCCTATGTCGTCGAAGCTGCTTATCCACTTGAAGCGCAATCCCGGCAAAAGACAGCATGAGGCATGACAATGGCAGCAAAGCTTGATGACGCTGCAAGAGCGGCTGGGTTGGCGGAACTGAATGGCTGGTCAGAAGTCGCCGGGCGCGATGCCATCACGAAACGATTCATTTTTGCCGATTTCAATGCTGCATTCGGCTGGATGGCACGCGTGGCACTGCTGGCCGAGAAGATGGACCACCACCCTGAATGGTCCAATGTCTACAGAACAGTCGATGTGACCTTGTCGACCCATGATGCTGGGGGGTTGAGCCAACTCGATATGACGATGGCCAAGGCGATGGACACGTTCGCGCGCTAGATTTTCCAGCCGCAGGCGATCAGTCGGTCAAACATGTGTGCCGGAGCCGGTGCTTCGACGTCGACAATCGGCTTCTTGGGATAAAGCGGGATGCTGATGGCGCGGGCGTGCAGGTGCAGCCCCGGACCGCCAAAACGAGGCCCCGTTCCATAGACCGGATCACCCAGAATGGGCCATCCCGAGGCTTGGCAGTGGACACGCAACTGATGCGTACGCCCGGTCAGTGGCTCCAGTTCCAGCCAGGCGAAGGTGTTGTCAGCAGAACGACCCAGCACCCGCCAGCGTGTCTGCGAGGGCAAGCCGCCGGTTTCGACCTTCATCCACCAGCCGCGATTGGGATCAAGCTTGGCAAGTGGCAGGTCAATCAGGCCTTCGTTTGCAGCTGGGTTGCCTTCGACGATGGCCCAGTAGGTCTTCGAGATCGAACCCGCCTTGAACAGGTCGCCAAGCCGTGTCAGCGCCTGGCGATGGCGGCCGAGCACCAGGCAACCCGAGGTGT
>JBOFFB010000139.1:0-15456 GCA_051648385.1 Allobosea sp. | reverse complement strand
TGGACGCAAAAGCGCTTGTCACCCCGCGACCCCGCGTGTATCGCCGGGAAGCTTCTACCAGCGACCTTGACTAGTAACTTGCGGAGAGGTGGCAGAGTGGTCGAATGCACCGCACTCGAAATGCGGCATGGGGGCAACTCCATCGGGGGTTCGAATCCCTCCCTCTCCGCCATTTTTCAACCCAACTGGTCTCGGTTTCATCAATTGCTTAGGCTGAAGAAAAATTTGCAGAACTAGTTTTGTACCCAAGTTCTCGCCACTGTTTGCCGACTGCTGGCGAATCTCGACTACGGTTCTAACCTGCCGAAGGCTCTTTGGGTTCACATGCTTATCGCGTGTCCAGGGCGTGATGAATTCACGACGCGCACTGCTGCTCAAGATTCGCGAACATGGGGCGAAACTGACCTCTCCTCGGTAAAGACGCGCTTTGCATTGACCCAAACCTGCCGGCTGATGCGCAGGGTAACGTGGCGCATAGCCTCGACATAGCGCACTTTGGCTGCCGCAGAAGCTGGTGGCGCTACCATGGGCGCCGCCGGTATCCAGCCTGTGCAATCACGATGGAGGGCACTGCTGTTCCGGCAGCCAGGGCCAGCCCAGCTGTGAAGACAAAACCGCAGGATGGCCCACCAGACATCCTAGTGGATAGATCGAAACGGATGGTACCCACCCGTTTCAGAAAATCTATCAACTAGATCAATGTCTTGTGGTTTTATTTTATCCAAGAACCGGTACCCACTTGTTGGAATTAAACCACTAGCCAACGGCTGCACCCCTCATGATGGCTCCCGCACCTGCGGTAGCTGTACCGGAAGCCATCTTGCGGCAGACCGATGCCTCGAACTCATCCTGCCCTGATGCTGCCGAAGACCTCATCGGCACCGTGCTTGCGCAGGAACAGTGGCAAATCAAGGGGCTGCTTGCGATCCGTCGGCAGTGGCGAGACGAACGGCCTGTCGCCGCGCGGTTATTGAGCGAGTTAGCCTCCGGTCACATGGGTGGCACACGCGTCTCGTCAACCACGGGAACCGTTCAAGGGTCCACACCGCGTCAAGGTACTGCGGAAAGAAAGACAAAGACCCCGAAAATCACCAAATGCACTGCACCCTGCAACATCGTCGTGCGCCCGGTGGCGAAGGTCAGCGTGCTGACGAACAGCGTGAGGAGGAGCATGACCATGCTCTCCGTACTCAGGCCAAGGGTCAGTGGCTGACCCAGCATCACCGATGTTGCCCCGACGATGGGGATGGTCAGGCCGATGCTGGCTGCAGCCGAACCGAGCGAGGCATTGAGGCTGGTCTGAAGGCGGTTACTCTTGGCAGCCTTCAGCGCGGTGAGGCCCTCGGGCAACAGCACGACCACCGCGATCACCACCCCGACCACGGCCAGCGGCAGACCCGCTGACACCACCGCGCCCTCGACCATCGGTGATAGCGTTTTGGCCAGCATGATCACGACGATGAGGCTCAGCACCAGAAACAGCGTGCTGATCATCGTGGTACGCTCAGTGGGAATGACGCCATTCTGTGCGGTTCCATCATCCATGATGAAATCGGCACGATGGCGTATCGTCTGGATGAAAACGAAGAAGACGTAGAGGATGAGCGACACGGCGCCGATAAAGGCCAGCTGGCTCGGCGCCAGCGTCGGCCCCGGTGTGGTCTTGGTGAAATTCGGCAGTACAAGCGCGATGATGGCCAGCGTCGAGATCACGCTGAGGATGCCCGCCGCGCCCTGCACACGGAACTCCTGTTCGAAATGGCGGCGCGCTCCCGCAATCAGGCACAGGCCGACAATGCCGTTGAGCACGATCATCACGACCGAAAACACCGTGTCGCGCGCGACCGCATCGCTTCCTGCCGAGCCGGACATCATCACCGAGATGATCAGTCCGACCTCCAGCGTGGTGATCGCCAGCGCCAGCAGGATTGACCCGAACGGCTCGCCGATCCTGACCGCTAGAACTTCGGCATGATGCACGGCGGCAAAGACCGCTGCGCCGAGGAAGGCGACAGCAAGGATCAGGACAACCGGGTTTGTCGGATAGATCAAGCCCGCTAACTTGGCTGCCACCAGAGCGCCACCCAACACTGGCCCCGCAAGGCACCAAACCGGGATTTTGTTCCAGTCTGCATGTGGGTCGGCCATCACTGTTCTCACTGCACTGGGATGTTGGGCTATCATGTGCCGCCCGCCGCGTCAGGTTCATGCCGCGACAATGGCTGAATGTCACGTGCCGATTGACGCTGGTGCACATGAGCGCTTTGATCAATTCGACTGTTGCGCGATAGACCGGGCGTAGCCGCAAACAAGAAAGGTGACCCGTGCCATGCGTATCCTGAACTGGCCACGCCTTTCCGGGTTGCTCGCAGCCTGCGCGATCATGGCCGGCATACTCGCCCAGGCTCCGTCAGCGCTTGGCCAGCAGGCTGAACCCAATCGTATTCGCGTTGCCTATGACGAACCGAAAGACCGGCAGCACGCGCCGATCATGCAGGCGTTCAGGGACGGCGGGCACCTTGAGAAAATACAAAAACTCCTGTCGCCGTTTCGCCTGCCACGGCCGCTCACCTTCAGGACAGCCGGCTGCGATGGCGAGATCAATGCATGGTTCGAAGTGGACACGGTGACGATCTGCTACGAGTACATCGCCTACGTATCTGAAACAGCGGCAAGCTCGCGACGCCCTGCATGGGTCAATGAGCAGAGCGTTATTGCCGGCGCAATGCTTGACGTGTTTCTGCATGAAGGTGCCCATGCGCTGTTCGACTATCTCGACATACCGCTTCTCGGTCGGGAGGAGGATGCTGCAGACCAGCTAGCCGCCTACATGCTGCTGGGCCTCGGCCGCAAGGACACGCCCCAGCTCATTGCCGGCATTGTCTACATGTACTTAAACGAAGCCGGCGTGCGTAGGCTCGCATCACTGCACCGAAAGCGCCTGAGGTTCGTCGATGGCAAGCAGCATTCCGATGTGCACAGCACACCGCTGCAACGCATGTACAACACGCTCTGCCTCGCTTACGGCGCGCAACCCGAACTGTTCAAGCACGCTGTAGAACGCGGGGCTTTGCCGGCAGACCGGGCTGACGGATGCGCGGAAGAGTTCGGGCAGGTGGAAAAGGCCTTCCGGCGTCTGATCTTGCCACATGTCGATCAGGACGTTCTCAAGCAGGTGTTGGCAACTGACTCGCTCTCACTTGGCCGGTGAGCCCATACGGATGTTCGTCAGCAGGTCGCCTTCCTGCGGTGGAAACAAAGAGCCGCTCAGTGAACTACATGCAGACTGGCGTACAATTCTACACCGTTTCGGCCTTCAAGGACCAGATCAAGGCACTGGAGACCTGTGCGGCAAGCAGGTCGGTGCGAGCCGCTCCACCACCTGGCCACGACAGATCGGTGAGTGGTCCGACAGCAATTGTGTGGCCAAGGGCAAGCCTGCGATCGGGGTCGTCGGAACGGAAGGCTCTGTCGATGCCCGCAACCAGCTCAAGACCGAGCGTCTGCAGGGCGGCGTGCAGGGCTCCGAGACCATGGCCTATTTTCAGCAGCTGGAGCCGAACACCTATATCCCGCTGGGCCAGCCTTTCACCGTATCGCTGGTCGGCATTCCCTTCACCAAGACACCCGAAGGAACGCAACTGCGCGACGCGGTCAAAGGCGCCATCGAACGTCTTCAGCAAAAAGGCGTCTACGCTCAACTGACAGCCAAGTACGGTCTGCAACCAAATGCACTCACGCCGATCACCATCAATCAGGGCAAATGAGGCAATCAGGGCAGTAAGGCGATCAAGCCGCCGCTGACCGGGACTCAAGGTAGCACACTGACAACTTTCCACAGAGACAAGACGTTGATGTTGCGCAGGGAGATTGTCCGGCACTATGAATCACGGGTGAAATGCCCTCTCAAAGATCGCGGCGCAAAGGGCGAGGCTCGCTTCGTGAACAAGCTGTTCGGCAGTGCAGCCTGTATCTCGGCGTCAGATGCCGCAAATGCGACCTCACCCAGTTAACGCGACAAAGCCGACAGGAGGGGTATCATGCAACGCGAGGTTATCGAGGTGCCTGTCATTTCGGAGGCGATCCGCAGACTCGGGGCCCCAACTTCCGCACTCGTGCGCGTCGGCGAGCTGCTCTTCACTTGCGGTATGCCTCCCATCGACAGCCGGACTGGTGACATCGTCCGGGGCGACATCGCAGCCCAGACGCAGGCCGCACTCGACGCGCTGGAGATCACGCTCGCATTTGCCGGCTCATCGCTTGTTCACGCGGTCAAGACCACGGTTTTCATCACCGATCCCGCCCTCATGACCACGGTCAACGCCATCTATCGCGAGCGATTTCCCGCCGGATTTCCGGCCCGCACCAGTGCAGGCATCAACCCATGGCCAGCTCCCTTCGATATCGAGATCGAATGCATCGCGATTGTTCCGTGAGGCCATCTTGCGCCGGCGCAGAATGTGTGTGCCAATCACGCCATCGAGACCGCCCGCGCCATCGCAACGACGGCAACGAGGATGCGTTGGTCTTTCCGGCTGCAAGCGTCGTGCGTCGCGCATGCTAGTCGGAAAGACGAACGGTCAGCACTGCCGCCCAAGGACAGCACCATGAGCCTCACCCTCTTTCGCAACTTCCAATTGCTCGATCCTGCAATCTCCGACGAGCTCGTCGGCGGCCTCGAATTGCTGGTGGAGGGCGACACGGTCAAGGAGCTTTCCGACAAACCCATCAAGGCCTCGAACGCCGCCGTGGTTGATTGCGGCCAGCGCACCCTGATGCCGGGCCTCGTCGACTGCCATGTCCATGTCATCGCCACCATGGTCAACATCGGCCAGAACGCGCTCGTGCCCGATGCGCTCATCGCTTATCGCGCCGCGCGGATCATGAAGGGCATGCTGGATCGCGGCTTCACCACCGTGCGCGACCTTGGCGGCGCAACCTATCCGCTGGTCGAGGCACAGCAACAGGGCCTGATCGAGGCCCCTCGCCTCATCATTCCAGGCAAGGCGCTGTCCCAGACCGGCGGCCACGGTGACAGCCGGTCGCGTTATGACCGCCGTGACCCCGAGACCTGGACGCGGTCGCTTGGCTCGCTCGGACGGCTCGCGGACGGCGTCGATGCTGTCCGGATGGCTTGCCGCGAGGAGATCAAGCAGGGCGCTCACTTCATCAAGATCATGGCCAATGGCGGCGTTGCCTCGCCGAACGACCCGATCCACTTTCTGGGCTACTCCCGCGAGGAAATCATCGCGTCGGTCGAGGAGGCCTCCAATGCCGGGACCTACGTCGCCGCGCACCTCTACACCGACGAGGCGATCCGGCGCGCGGTCGAATGCGGAGTCCACAGCCTCGAGCATTGCAACCTGATCCAGTCCAAGACAGCGGCTTTCGCGGCAGAGAAGGGTGCCATCGCCTGCCCGACGCTGGTTACCTACGAATATCTCGGCGTCGAGGGGCCGGCCCTGGGCCTCGACCCGATCTCGGTGGGCAAGGTCGACACGGTGCGCCTTGCCGGCATGAAGTCGCTCGAAATCATGCATGACGCCAAACTTACCATGGCCTACGGGTCCGACCTTCTCGGCGAGATGCATCGGCACCAGTCCGAGGAGTTCGTGATCCGTGGCCGCATCTTGCCGGCCATCGAGGTGATCCGTTCGACGACAGTTCATGCCGCCCGGCTTTGTCGCAAGGAGGGTAAGATCGGCACTCTCAGGGCCGGTGCCTATGCCGATGCGGTTCTGGTCGACGGGAACCCGCTGAAGGATCTCTCGCTGTTGACGAGGCAGGGCGCGCATCTGGCCTTGATCATGCAAGGCGGTCGCATGCACAAGAATCAGCTCTCGTAAGGCAGGGCTTGCATGAGGGGATTGACGGCATGATGGCGGATGGGCGGCTTGCGGGGAGGGTGGCGCTCCACGGCGTCGCCTATCTGACGCTCAGCTTCATCCTCATGCCGCTGGTCTTCGTCACCTGGCTGGCCTTCTTCGCGCAGGAGATTCCCTCCTTCCCGCCGGAAGGCTACTCGCTCAAATGGTTCGGCGCGATTGCCAGCAACCGGAATTTCGTGACCGGGCTCTGGACAAGCGTGCAGGTTGCGGTGGCAGCCACCGCGATTGGCCTCGCCCTTGCGGTACCGGCAAGCCTGATCCTGGCCCGCAGACAATTCACCGGCAATGCCGCAATGAGCCAGTTTCTGCTGCTGCCGCTCGTGGTGCCCGGCGTGGTCATGGGCACCTCGATCTATGTCTTCCAGATCGAGACGGAGATCGCCACGGGCCTCCCGATCCTGGGCTCGATTGGCGGCCTCGTCGCGGGCCACACCCTGATCGTCGTCCCATGGACAGTGCGCCTCGTGACGGCGAGCCTGGCGGGGCTCGACCGGGCAGCCGAGGAAGCGGCCCAGAGCCTCGGCGCCAACCAGTGGACCACCTTCTTCCGGGTCACATTGCCAGCGATCCGGCCCGGCGTCGTGGCAGGGGCCCTGTTCGGCTTCGTGACGTCCTTCGGCAATCTCGAGATGAGCCTCTTCCTCGTGGGGCCGGGACGCATCACGCTGCCGATCGCGATCCTCCAGTATCTCGAATGGAAGATCGACCCGACCGTCGCCGCCGTCTCCGTCCTGCAGATCGCCCTGATCGCTGCCGCGATGGTCATCACTGACCGCTACGTCAAGCTTGCCCGAGTTGTTTGATTCATGGCCTCATTGACCCTCAGCGGACTGACCAAGAGCTACGGCGACGTCGCCGTGGTCAAATCCGTTTCGCTTGAGGTCAGGGATGGTGAGTTTCTTGTCCTGCTGGGCCCTTCCGGCTGCGGCAAGACCACCACGCTGCGCATGATCGCGGGCTTCGTGCCGCCGAGCAGCGGATCGATCCGCATCGGCGAGCAGGATATCACCGGCTTGCCGCCCTGGAAGCGCAACGCCGGCCTCGTCTTCCAGAGCTACGCACTGTTTCCCCATATGACCGTCACGCAGAATGTCGCCTTCGGGCTCGAGATGCGGAAGGCCGGGCGGAGCGAGATCGGCCCAAGGGTCGCCGAAGTCCTGCGGCTTGTCAGGCTTGACGGCTATGGCGAGCGCTACCCACGCCAGTTGTCCGGTGGGCAGCAGCAGCGCGTGGCTCTTGCCCGCGCCCTCGTCATCCGGCCAGATGTGCTGCTGCTCGACGAGCCGTTGTCGAACCTCGACGCCAAGCTGCGCCTGCAGGTGCGCCTCGAAATCCGGGCGCTGCAGCAGCAGACTGGCCTCACCACGGTGATGGTGACCCATGACCAGGAGGAGGCCCTGACAATGGCCGACCGGCTGGTCGTCATGTCAGATGGCGCGGTTCGCCAGGTCGGCACCCAGTCAGATCTCTATGAGCGTCCCGCTGACCTTTTCGTCGCCGATTTTGTCGGCCGTTCCACGATGATTGCCGGCACTGTGACGGCGCCCGGCACATTCCGCTCCGATGGCGGACTTGTGCTCTCATGCGCGGCCGCCGCAATGCAGGGCCCTTCCACCATTGCGCTGCGCCCGGAGCGGCTTACGCTGGGCCCGGCCGCCCATGGCCTCGACAACCGGGTCCTGGGCACGGTGAGCTTCGTTTCCTATCTGGGCGCGATGCTCGACGTGCATGTGCGCCTGAACGACAGGGACCACGTTGTCGTGCAGATTTCCAACAGACCCGATGGCCTCGTTCCGGCTGTCGGCGATGCGATCGAGGTTGGCTGGCCGGCCTCGGCCTGTCTCGTGTTTCCGCGCGAGGCAGCCTGAACCAGCGGCATCCGCCGCCATGTGAGACATAAAAAAGGGAGAAGTCGTTATGTCGAAGTACACCAAGGGAATTGACAGGCGCACCACGCTCAAGGGCCTCGGGCTCGCAGCCGCCGGAGCGCTGCTGCCGACTGCAGGCTCAAGCGAGGCCACGGCGCAGGCTGCCGGCCGCGTTGTCGTCGGCACCTGGGGCGGTGATTATGCCCGCCTGCTCTCCAAGAACGTCGAGGAACCCTTCCTCAAGCCGAAGGGCTTCGAGGTCGTGCAGGACCAGGCCTCGGATGCACCGCGCCGGGCCAAGATGGTCGCCGAGCGCCGCCTGCCGCGCGGAACGACCGACATCCAGGGCCTTTCGGCGGCGCAGATGTTCGAGATGGATGCGGCCGGCGTCGCCGAGCCGATCGACTATTCCAAGCTCAAGAATGCCGCCAACATCATCCCGATCGCGCGATATCCGTTCGGCGTCGGCCACATCATTTCCGGCAAGGTCGTGGTTTACAACCCGAAGCTCGTGACCCCGGTGCCGACGGGCTACAAGGACTGCTTCGATCCCAAGTATGGCAACAAGCTCGGCTTCATCGACATCCAGTATCAATTCGTGATGCTCGCTGCGGGCCTCGCCGCTGCCGGCGACATGACGAACCTGGAAAAGGGCAAGGAACTGCTGCTTGCAGCCAAGCGCGGCGGTGCCCGCATCTATCCGACCAACGAGGCCTTCGCCCAGGCGCTGAAGACAGAGGAGATCAGTATCGGCATGATGTGGAAAGCCCGCGCCGTGCAGTGGCAGAACGCCGGCATCACGGTCGATTCAGTCGCTCCGAGCGAAGGTACGATGGCCTATGTCTCGGGCTTCATGATCCCGAAGAATGCGCCAAACAAGGCAGCCGCCTACTCCTACCTCGATGCCATGCTTGAGAAGGGCGCGCAGGAGAACTTTGCCATCGACATGGGGTTCGGTCCGACCGTTACCACCGCCTCCGTCGCCCCTGACCTCCAGAAGCGCATCGGTTTCACCGAGGAGGAGACCAAGAAGATCAAGGACCTTGACTACGCCTTCCTCGCGAAGAACGACGCAGAGATGAAGGAATGGTGGGACAAGGTGTTCAAGGCCTGATCCGGACGGCGGCTCGTCATGGCGCAGATTTCCCAACGTCCGGTCGGCGAGCCAGGCAACCTTACGGCGGCGGGCCTGCTCGTGCCTGCCACCATTTTCGTCGCGATCGGCCTTTTGGTGCCGATCGCGATCCTCTTCCGCTACAGCCTGAACGCCTTCGTTCCAGGCAAGCTGATGGTCGATGCGCTGACCATCGCCAACTACGTCAAGTTCTTCACCGACCCGTTCTACCTGCAGGTGCTGTGGCGGACTGTCCGTGTCGCGGTCGCCTGCACGATCTTCTGCCTGATCTTCGGCTTTCCGCTCGCCTATGTGCTGGCGCGGACGCAGTCCCGCTACAAGAACCTCTTGGTCATGGCGATCGTGCTGCCGCTGTTCGTCGGCAATGCGGTGCGCGCTGCCGGCTGGATGGTCGCCTTCGGATCGAAGGGCTTCGTGAATGCGAGCCTGATGGGCATGGGGGTGATCTCGGTGCCCATCGAGATCATGTATACCGAGATGGCGGTGGTCATCGGCATCATCGCGGTGAACATGCCCTTCATGGTGCTGACCTTGCAAAGCGTGATCGAGGGCATTGACCGCAATCTCGAAGAAGCCGCCTTCTCGCTCGGTGCGCCGCCAATGACGATGGCAATGCGGGTGTTGTTTCCGCTGGCTCTGCCCGGCATCCTCGCCGGTGTGATCCTCACCTTCATCCTGGCGATGAACGCCTATGCGACGCCGGTGCTGCTGGGCGGGCCAAAGTTCCAGACCATGGGGCCGCTGGTCTTTTCCACCTTCGCGCAGCAGAACAACTGGCCGTTCGGCGGCGCGGTCTCGTTCATCCTCATGACGGTGACGCTGATTCTCACCATTGCCTCAAGCCTGTTGATCCGCCGCCGCTACACCTGAACGGGAGAGCCGGTCGGCCACCCCGTCCCTGTTCGCCATTCCAGTCCCCGATCTGCTGCTTCGAGGCACTGAATTGATCTGATGCAGTTTCAGGTCCCACCGTGGACAGTATTTTTGTCGGCATGGGCGGGAACACCCCGCTGTCTCGGCTCCCGGAATAGATTGCGCGCGTCAAGTCAAATCGCGTTCGCCAATCCGGTCTGCCATCTGCACCAGCCAGCGCAAAGTCTCACGCTGCGCAGGTGTCAACTCGCCTTTTGCAACCAAAGCCAAAATATCTGTGCGGAATTCTGGCCAGCGGAGATGAAAATCTGCAACATCACGAACGGGGCGTGTTGCCTGGTCAGTCCCCATGGGTGTCATGTGTGGTTCGTCCTTCGCCATGCGTGAACAATAATCCCAGCGAGGCTGGTGTACCCGTGAGAAAAACGTGAATTGCGTTGTCAAATTGGTGCGAGTCCAGTTAGGTCAGCCCACGCATATCAGTGACGGTTGCACTGCTCTTGGATGATATCTGTGTTCTGGGCTTTTTCAGGCTAGGCATGATGGATACGAAGCTGATCGACATCAATCTGTTTGGTGCCTGCTCGGTCCAGTCGAGTGCACCACAAGGATTTGAACTCACCGGTGCCAAGCACAAGGCGCTGTTCGCACTGCTTGCCACCGCGCCTTTCGGTCGGCGCACGCGCTCGTTCTTGCAAGAGACACTCTGGGGAGTGGCCTGCTACGATACCGGGCGCCAAAGCCTCAGGCGCGCGCTCGCCGACATCAAGGCGATCATGGGCGAGACCTATGGCGAGATCATCAGCAGCAACAATTCAGAGGTTTCGCTCGATCTGGCCAGGGTCACGTTTGTTGGTCATCCCAAGCAGGCTCCCTTCCTCGAGGGATTGGACATTCGCGAGACTGGCTTCTTGCAATGGGCAACGGCCATTCGCCAGAATCCCGCGCAGCTGGATGCGCTGTTCAGCCTGTCTCTGCGTGGCGGCTTCTCGATCTTGCCACTGGTTGCGGTTCTTCCCTTCCGCGCGATCGGCGGAAACGCGATTGATGTGACCATAGGCGACTGGCTGGCCGAGGAGATGAGCCGCTCGCTGAGCCGCTCGCGCCTGCTGGGCGTCATCTCGCATCTGTCTTGCCGCGAAATCGCTCAACAGGGCGCAATCGACATCAGGCACGTCCGTGAGCGGTTGCAGCCGGATTATTGCGTCGTGGGAAGCCTGCGGCGGAGCGGCTCGGATCTCGTTCTGGACGCTGACTTTCTTGATGTGCGCACAGGACGGATCCTCTGGACCCGCCAGTTTGCCGCGTCGGCTACCACTTTCCTTGAATCGGCGCAGGACGGCATTTCGATGCTTGTCGGCGCCGTCGGTGCGGCGATTGCCGATGAAGCACTGCAACATGTGGCAAGTCGTGCGGTGGCAGAGGTAGAAGACCATCGACTGGTCGTGGCTGGCGTCAAACTCATGAGCCGGTTGACACTTCGGGAACTGGCCCGAGCCCGCGAATTGCTGGAGGAGGCCGCGCGCCGCGCGCCGCATGCTCCCGAGGTGCACGCATGGCTCGGCAAATGGTACTTCCTGATGGTGTCAAATGGTTGGAGCACGGACGCCGCGGGCGACACGCAAGTTGGCCTCGACTGTACGGCCCGCGCGCTGGATTGCGCGCCGGACAATGTCCTGGCGCTCACCATCGACGGGTTGGTCAACAATAATCTGCTGCGTCGACTTGATGTTGCTCAGATCCGTTACGACGCCGCATTGACCGTCAATCCAAATGAAGCCTTGTCGCTGCTGTTGCGGGGAACGCTCCATGCCTTCCGGGATGAGCCCGAGGTTGCAGTACGCGAGACTGAAAAGGCCCGGCGCCTCTCCCCGATGGACCCGTTCTTCTACTACTATCAGTCGCTCAGCGCCGTCGCTTACATCTCAGCAGGACGATATCACGAGGCGCTTGATCTGGCCGAGCGATCACTGGCGGTGAATGACCGCCATCTATCGACCCTGCGTAGCAAGATTGTAGCTTTGCATAATCTCGACCGGGGCGAGGAACTGAGAGCAGCTGGTGCTGAGCTGGTGCGCCGCGCTCCAGATTTCACCATCAGCAAGTACCTGAAATCGCATCCAGCCGCTCAGTATGACATTGGGCGCAAAGCCGCCGCAGCCCTTCAGGCTGCAGGAATTTCGTGAAACACGGAGTAATTGGAAATGTCGAGCGCAGGTGGTCTTGGTGGTTTGGGCGGACTTGGTGGTTTGGGAGGCCTTGGCGGCTTGGGAGGTCTCGGAGGTCTGGGCGGGCTTGGAGGTCTGGGCGGGCTTGGAGGTCTGGGCGGGCTTGGAGGTCTGGGTGGGCTTGGAGGCGCAGCTAGCCCGATGGTGTCGCAAGGCATGATCCTCGCAGCGCAGGCGATCAACCACGTCGCAGGGCCGGACGGCGTGGGTCCACAGAACTATCATCTGCCGCTCGGCCCGGGCGAGAACCTTGAGATGTGGGCACCATGGGTCAGGCAGTCGCTTTACCTGAGCGACGCTTTGAAGCGCCTTGAATGGATGCCCAGCTTGCCAGGCGGCGCAGCCGGGGTCACGCTCAGGTACGAATATCAGGCGGTGAACCATGATCTGGTGACCCTCCACCGCCCCTCAGCAGATTTGTTCAGGCTCCAACTCAAGTATATGCGGTCCTATGCCGATCAGCGGGCAGACAGGGCCGCTGAGGTCTTGTCACAGGTTGGTTTCCCCACGGAATATTTCGCCGGTATCCTTGGGCTGCAAAGTGATCCAAATCGCTACACGCTTGAATTCATCGCCATCGCGCAAGTGCTAACCGCGCATGTCACGATGGTGATGAAACATCACCTTGCATGCCTGCGGCCCGACAAGCGCGGTGCGGCAGTGATGCCGATGATCCCGACGCCTGCGCATGGCAGCTTTCCGAGCGCCCACTCAGCCGAAGCATTTGTCGTAGCGACAGTGTTATCGGGCCTCGTGGACACACTTGCGGCCCTGCCCTTGCCGAAGAGGCCCTACCCGGCACCCGCCGCGAGGATCAAGAAACTGCTCTACAAACAGGCGGAGCGCATCGCGGTGAACCGCACGGTCGCGGGTGTTCACTATCCGATTGATTCATGGGCAGGCGCTGCACTTGGCGAAGCGGTCGGACAGATGGTCCTGGCGCTCTGCCGAGGCGGGCAGGTGGTGCCACGCACCTACAATGCAATAGACAGCGATTTCCATGTCACCGAGTTCATCCCGTCAGTGACGGACGGAACTGGCAATCCCGCGAGCCATCGTCTGATCCGCGAGGCTGTCGGCGTTACCCTGCCAACGAGCCCGCTTTACGAGTGGCTTTGGGGCAAGGTTCTCGACGAGCACAAGCATTGACCCTCAGTTCGCCCGCAATGCGGCAAGGATCATCCGGTGATGAACAGTGACGGTAAACAGAGCGACGAAAAACACGACGTTGCGCCGCGTCTGACGGGCTCGTTCGAGAACTGGAATTTCGGCCCCGGCGCGGCATACGCATCGCAGGCTGTGCCATTGTCCGAAGCACGTTTCGTCCCCGCCACGGTCGAGTTGCCTCCAGGTGCTTCTCTGGATGATCTTGTCGAGCAACGCGGCATCGGGGGCGCGCGCGTGTTGGTGCCCTTGGTGTGGAGTGGTCTTGATCGCCGGGCACGTGCCGGGTCTTCATGGCCGATCGTCATCGATTTCGGACACCCCAAAGCGCGCGATACGCTCAACGCGTCGACTGTCAACAGCACGCTTGCCACGCTGAGCGGTCGCGTCATCGCTTCAGGCCGCCAGGCGCTACCAACTTACACGCTTACAACGGCGGTTCCGGCAACGACCGTGTTTTCCGGGCAACGCGACGCCGAAGCGGTTGGTCCGGACCTGGGCTTGGCAGCAAAACTGCTGCAGCAACCGATCGGCGCAGGAAACAGGCTGGTCATCATGGCCGTCATTGATGACGGGATTCCGTTTGCCCACCGCAACCTGCTGAATGAAGCTGGAGACAGCACGCGCATCGAGTACTTCTGGCAGCAGGACGCCGATGCCAACGGCACGTTGCTGTTCGGCAAGGAGTTCACGCGCGATGACATCAATGCGTTACGCGCCATTCACGGGCCGGATGAAGACGCGATCTACACCGCTGCCGGTGTGCTTGTGAACAGCGCGGACCACAGCGCAACGCTTGGCCACTTTGCCTCCCACGGGGCGCACGTTGTCGACGCGGCGGCAGGCTGGGGCGATGGCAGCGCCGATCTCGACTTCATGCGCGTCATCGCCGTTCAACTGCCTCTGGCGATGACCCTTGATCCGAATACCAACGGCAGGAATGGCGTGCTTCAAGCGGCGTTGCACTACATCTTTCAGCGCGCCGACGACATCGCACAGCTTTACCTCGGAAAGAAGAATGCGCCGGTGCCGCTGGTGATCAACTTCAGCTATGGCTTCAGCGGCGGCCCACATGACGGCTCCGACAAGCTTGAGATCGCAATCGCAAGCATGGTTGCCACACGCAAGGCCCAGAACAAGCCTACCGAGTTGGTCATGCCGGCGGCCAACACTTTCGCTGGTCGGATGCATGGCCAGATCAAGCCTGGACGCCTGCGAACTGGACGCGCCTTCCATATTCCATGGCGGTTACAGCCGAACGATCGAACCTCGAGTTATCTCGAGATCTGGTTACCTGCCCGCAATACTGTCACAAACTATGTGTTGGCCTTCACGGACCCACTGGGGCAGTCGTTGGCGGCGTCCACCAGCCTCGCCTTCAAGGTCGGTCCCGGTGCGACGGACAGTGGTGCCAATCTTTCAATCAATGGCGAGATCATTGGCAGGGTCGAAATCGCGAAGCACAATGCCCACTGGAGCTGGGTACGCATCGCCATGGCGCCAACTGAGCCGCGGTTTCAGGCGTTGCCGGCCGCTGCAGCTGGTCTCTGGTCCGTGTCGCTGACACGCACGGGTGGAGCTGCCCCTCCGAGGCCTGTCTCTTGCCACATCCAGCGTGACAGTGAACGGTTCGGCTACACTCGCGGAGGGCGGCAGAGCTACTTCGACGACCTGGCCGACGCGCGTTTCACGCCGGATGGCGCGCCCTCACGTATCGAGAACCCGGATCATGCATTTGTCCGCCGCTACGGCACGGTGAATGGCCTTGCCACTCACGACCAGGTCACGGTTGTCAGTTCGTATTTTGCCGATACCGGACGCGCCACGGACTACGGCTCCGCCGGACCGCTGGCATCCACCACCAACGTGCCTGGCGCGGTGCGCTTTTCGATGCCTGCGGACACATCGACCGCACTGCGTGGCGCGCTGGCTGCCGGCACACGCAGTGGCTCAGCTGTCCGCATGTCCGGAACCAGCATGGCAGCGCCACTTTACGCCCGGAGCCTGGCGCTTGCGCTGATGGCGGGCAACAGTGCCAGGACGCCGCTGGTCAGGCCCGTCACGGTTCCGGTCACCCCGGAAGAGGAACGTGAACGCCTCACAAGACTCGGAACAGTCATCGCGGGCTGATCAACGTCAGTGCTGTTTCTGACGTTGCGTTATATTCACGCATTCCTCACGCGCATCATGCGGTGAAACAGGCTTCAATGACTTTGCGGAAAACGGCCTGAACGGCGCTTCGCACCCCTGAACCCAATGCCAATGCTCAAGTAACGCTCCTCCGGGACGCGCCCATTCAA